>NZ_JBTBFV010000095.1:0-12533 GCF_054786995.1 Mycobacterium sp. ZZG | reverse complement strand
GAGCAAATCACGTGCCGTCAACGACACCCCGAGCGAACAGGAGGCCACGCCGGCGGCACTGACCGCCTGAACCATCACCTCGAAGAATCACCCGACGACGTCGTACACCACGTCCCTGGACTTGACCGGCACCTTTGGTTTGCCGTCCTCAGGTAACGGCGTTTTCACGTGTCCGGACCACCGCTTATTTCGTAGCCTTTGCCATCGACGATCGACACTTTCAAGCACCCATTCGCAAACGCCATTAGCAATTTCAGCTGCCGAAATTCCAGCATTGTAATTATGTTGCAGGTGTTACTGATGAGGCATATGTGAGTTAGGCTGATCTACGTATTCGCTACGTACATCGTTGCTGCACAGTACGGAACGCTCTGTTTCGCCTTTCTTGGCGAAACCAATCACCGGCGCTCCGACAGCCGAAAGAAAGAACGCCATATGGAACCGATGGCCCGATGCGTCCGCCCGGAGGAAGGCCGCGTATCTGCGGTCGGCTTTCGCCTGACTGGGGTGATCGTTGCCGTCGTCGCGACGGTACTTTTGGCGTGCACGCCAGCAGCCTCCGCCGAGCCGACAGGCGGTCCGTGGGATCCACTCCTGCCCAAGATCCCGAGTGCGGGAGCGCCCGGCGATCCGGTTGCCATCGCCAACGCGTCCTTGCAGGCGACGGCCGTTGCCACCCAGACTGCGATGGACTTGGGGCGTAGCTTCCTGAGCAGTCTCGGACTCGTCAGTCCCGCGGCAAGCCCCCAAACGAGCGTCCGCGGCAACCGTCTCTACGGTGCCCAGGCGATCGAATACGTTATCCGCAGGGCAGGAACGCAGATCGGCGTTCCCTACTCCTGGGGAGGGGGCAGCCTCACCGGCCCTAGTCGCGGTGTCGACCAAGGCGCAGGCACCGTCGGTTTCGACTGCTCAGGACTGACACGATTCGCCTTCGCCGGCGTCGGAGTACTGTTGCCGCGATGGTCCGGCGACCAGTACAACGCTGGCCGCAAGGTACCTCCCGCGCAAGCTAAACGCGGTGACCTCCTGTTCTGGGGGCCCGGCGGAAGCCAACACGAAGCGATCTACCTCGGCGGCGGAAAAATGATCGAGGCGCAACAAACCGGCGTTCCCATCAAGATTTCACCGGTGCGTACCGCCGGGATGACACCCTACGTCATACGGATTATCGAGACCTGACCCCGAACGCTTCCGCCAACAGCTTCCTCCCACCAAACGCCTTGTCTGCACCGGGTAATGGTTCAGCCGGCCAGACAGTAGCCGATGCCGCGGACCGTCCGGACATAGCGCGGACAAGACGGGGCGTCACCGAGCTTGCGACGTAGATTGCCGATGTGCACGCCCAGTGCCGACCGCCCGCCGGGCTGCGTCGCCCCCCAAAGGACTTCCTGAAGTCGTCGGCACGTCACGGGCTCCCCTGGATCATCGGACAACACCCGAAGGATCGCGAACTCCGTTCGAGTCAGCGATATGACGTTGCCGCGCTGATAGACCCGCCGGACCCCCACGTCGATCACCAGATCGTCGACGTGGCGTCGCTGGGCGCCGCCGTCCTCGCTGCGTTGGTGAGAATGCCTGAGTGTCTGCCGTATTCGCGTGTTGAGTATGTCGCGGGAGCCGATGGGAACCACTCCGACGCGCGATATCAGTGGCGCCATCTCTGTGTCGGCGAGCGCGACGACGCCGCAATGGGCGGCCTGGCGAACACGGTCAAGGACGACGGCGCCGTGCGCGGATGATCCCAGGCACACCACCACCACGTCGGGGTCATCGTCGCGCACCGCGGTGAGCGCTGCAGCATCTGAGCGTGCGACGTCGACGGCGAACTCTTCGGCGCGCAGGGTGCGGGCCAACATGTCGGCGTAGATGCGCCGAGGTTCAACCAGCAGAACGCGAATGCGCCCAGCAGCTATCGCCGGAGAGGCAACGCTGCCCGAAGCGGGGTGCGGCTCGATGGTCGTGGCAGTCTCCTTGCCAGCGTGGGCCATTCAGGGCGTGAAGGTGTCCGCGCGGATGCTGGAACCAGCATATCGCCATCTACGTAGTTACTACGTAGATGGCGATATGGGGTGTCGGACATGTTCGCGTCTTCGGGTGTTCAGCGGGGGGTTTGCGCGCCAGAGGATGTCAGCGGTTCGGGTTGAAGTCGGCCGCGTCGGTCCAGCCGGAACAAGGCGGCTGCGGAGGCCAGCCCGATTGCCGACAGCAGGACCCACAGCAGCCAGGGTTGCCCGAGATCTCGGGCGGCCTGCATCAGCGAGCCGGTGGCCAGATTGCCGACAAGAATGCCGACTCCGACGATGGTGTTGTAGAAGCCGTAGTGCGTTCCGATGAGACGGTTGTTGGCCAATGAGACGACGGTGTCCATCTCGAACGGGAAGACGGCCGCCGACCCGACCGCCAGCACCGCCGTGGCGACGAGTAGCGCGGTCGCGGCGGCGACTCTGCCTGCCCTGGTGTCATCGGGCAGCACGATCAGCGGCAAAAACGACGCCGCGAGGATCAGCATGCCGATCACCAGGGAGCGGCCGGCGCCCCAGCGGTGGGCGAACCATCGTGTGATCCGCATCTGGCCGAGGACGGCAACCAGACCCGAGACCACGAAGATCATGGCGGTGACAACGGAATCGTTGCGCGGAAACAGGTCTCGCGCCTGAAGCGGCAATGCCAGATAGACCTGGAATGACAAAACATACGACCCGATCATGGCCGCCGCGAAGAGCAGAAAGGAGCGGTTGGCCGCTACTGTTCGCCAGTCCTGCAGCACCGATGTCTTCTCATCAGGTGTCCCCGCGGCGCGGTGGGGCAATGCTAAGAGTTGGGCCACGGTCAGCGCTGCGAACACGACCGCTGCGGCGGCAGCTGTCATTCGGAAATCGACGAACATCAAGGCCAGCCCGACAAGGGGTCCGGCCAGAATGCCCGCCTGATAGAACACGTTGAACACCGCGAAGGCTTCCACGCGCCGTGGGCCCGCGTCGGCCGCCAGATAGGCGCGCACCGCAGGATTGAACAGGGCGCCGGCGAAGCCGGTTGCTGCCGAGGCGATCAGAACCGCCGGCAGCGATTCAGCGAAGACGAGCAGGCCGAATCCTGCTGTCCGGAGGACACATCCGCAGACGATGAGCGGTTTGTAGCCCAGCCGGTCTGCCAGAGTGCCGCCGATGAGAAACATGCCTTGCTGGGAGAAGTTACGTACACCCAGCACCAGGCCGATGGCCCACGCGGCCAGCCCCAACGGGCCGGCGAGGTAGCCGGCCAGGTAAGGCATGAGCATGTAAAAGCCCAGGTTGATGCCGAATTGGTTGATCATCAGCATCCGACTGGGCCAACCAAAGCTGCGGAAGGCTGACAGCAGGGTCATCGTGGCTGCACCTCGGTGGGGTCGACAACGGTGGTGCATCGCGTCCACGCCGTGACTGTCTGGGTCATCGGATCCTCAATGGTGGCGGGATGCCGTGGGAGCGCTGCGTCGAGCAGGCCGTGGGCGCGGCAGTAGTCGTCGTTGTAGATGGTGTCGAAGTAGCGTTGCGGACCGTCCGGGAAGATCGCTGCGACAGTGGCTCCGGCAGGGCTATTGCGTGCGACCCAGCCTGCAACTAGGGCGACCGCACCGACGCTCCAGCCGCCACTGGCGTAGTGGGTGGCCGCCAGGGTGCGGCATGCCCACACCGACTCCGCGGGGGCAACCCAATGCACTTCGTTGAACGCTTGGTAGTCGACGTTGCCGGGATAGATGCTCGATCCCAGGCCGCGCATGAGCCGAGAAGCCGCGGGCTGGCCGAAGATCGTCGAGCCCACCGTGTCGACGCCGATCAGCCGCAGCTGCGGGTTAAATTCTCGGAGGACGCGTGCGACGCCGGCCGAGTGGCCTCCGGTGCCCACCGAGCACACCAGGACATCAACGGCGCCGAGTTGTTCGTTCAGTTCCAACGCGAGCCCGCGGTAGGCCTCGACGTTATCGGGGTTGCTGTATTGATCGGGATGCCACGCGCGCGGGTCGGTGGCCAAGATCTTCTGCACGCGGTCACGGCGAGCCTGCTGCCAGCCTCCCTGTGGGTGCGGTTCAGTGACCAATTCGATGTCGGCGCCGAATGCGGCGAGCATATTCTGAATGATCGGCTCCATCCCGGGGTCGGTGACCAAGGTGACGGGGTGCCCGTAGACCGTTCCGGCTAGTGCGAGACCCAATCCCAGCGTCCCGCTCGTGGATTCGACGATGCGGGCGCCGGCGGTAAGTGCCCCGCGGGAGCGGGCGCGTTCGACCATGTGTAGCGCGGGTCGGTCTTTCATTCCTCCCGGGTTGAAGCCTTCGAGTTTGGCCCAAAAGCCCCGCTCTTCTGACGTGAACGGTGCGCCGATTCTCAAGACAGGGGTCTGGCCGACCATGGTGGCCGGCCGCTCGTTGCGGCCGCGTTGTGGCTGTGCCGATCGGGTGTGGGAAGTGCGTGCATGGCGGATTGGCAGGGCAGGATTCATCGATGAATGTCGCTTCTGTGAGGCCGCGACGAAGCACGGCGACTGACGGCAGGTAGCGGTCACCGGCCACCGTCGAAGACGACGGGGCCTGACGCTAGCCGATCAGCGGCGCGCGATACACAGGTGGGCGAGCACGTCGCGGCCGGTGCGCAGGGCGCGGGCGTTCCGTGGTGGACCGCGGATAGGCGCCTTCGCCGCCTGGCACCACAGCAGCGGAAGCACAGCCACGACGAGGCCCAACGCGAGCGCGATCAGGGAAACCGTTCCCCGCGGCAGGATCGCTTCGGCCAATGTGTCGGGCGTGCACTCGGCGTCGGGTTGGGAGAGGTGGGGGTGGTCGAGCTCGACAGACATCGGCGCGCCGACCGCACTGGCGGCCAGGGTGTGCGGTCCGTGCGTAGGTGCCGCATTCACGCCGGGCAGTGCCCACTCGGCTCCGACGATGACGGTCCAGAACGCGATCAACGCCGCGACGATGGCGCGGCGGCGTTGCCCAGAGTTCGCGTCGAAGTACTTCACGATGTTGCCGACTGTAGCAGCGGATCGGCGGATTCCGGCTCGGCCCCCTAGCCGATGCCGGGTTGTGATCAGAGCGCGACCGCCGTTGCGCCGAGCCATCCGGCCGTTCCGTCGCACGATCGACTTCGCCCGATGCCCTTGCGAAAACGCCCTTTTGGAGGTTCCGCGAAGGAGATACAACAGATCGTTGCGCTGCTTGTACCGCAGATCATCTACGGTTTTACTACGTAGATAATTTGCTCTCTATCGGCCCGCGCGCCAAGCGGTGTTTCCTTTGCTGGCGGCCTACGCGCATTGGCTCCACCTGCGGAACGTGCGGCGGGCGTTGAGGCGCTAGTGGTGGCAGAGCACCTGGATGAGGGCGGGTGTGGCGAGCATGGCGGTGATCGCGGCTGCCAGGCAGAGGCGGTGGCGCCATCGCACGTGCCGGCGTGTGGGGGTGAGCAGGCGCTGCGCTCGCGCGATGACCGCTGTTCCCGCCGCGGCGAGGCCTTCCCGTGCAGGCGGGTGTTCTCCGGCCAGAGCAGATAATCCAGCCAACAGCGGATGCGTGCCGACGCGGCGCACGGCGGTGTCGTCAGCGCACATCTCCAGCAGTTCACCCACACGATGAGGGGCCGTCGCGAAAAGCGGAAGCCGCGGCAGTGTGCCCCCCAAAGCGCGGAGCGCCATGAGGATGTGGTGGTGGCGCCCGGAGATGTGCGCGTTTTCATGCGCCAGAACCGCTTTGAGCTGTGATCGGTTCAACGACTTCATCGCCGCGGAGGTAACGATGATGGCGTTCGGGCGTCCGACCACGCAGTAGGCAGCAGGCCGGTCGGCCTCCACGACCACCACATTGGGATGGTCGGTGGGTCGGCCGACGATCCGCGCGGCACGCGCGTGCTCGTGACTTCGCGCCCGCAGCCGCGACAAGCAGCGACCGATCCGCATTACGACGAACCCTGACGTCAGGGTTCCTACCGCGATGAGAACAACGGAACCGATTCGTCCGGCCATGGGGGTGTGCTCGGAGAAGCCAAACAGCTCCAGGCACAGCGTCACGACCGCGCCCGTACGAATACTGTCCGTCGTTGCGCCGATGACCATGATCAGCGCGACGAGCCACGCCGTCAGCGTCGCGGCGACGGTGGCCAGCCAGGCGGCCACTCCCATATGGGGGCTGATGCCGTGACGGGTCATCCGCCTCAGGACCGGTGGCGCCCACCAGGCCAGCGCGCTGCCGTAGAGGAGCAGCCACAGCGCGGCGGTCATCACCGACGCCCCTTGCGCAGAGCCGCCTTCAATTGAGCGGACTGCTCGGCGTTCATCTGCTCAACAAAGAACGCCAGCACCGCATCGGTATCCCCGCCGGCGTCGAACGCGGCCTTCATCAAACGCGCGGAACGCTCCTCGCGGCTCATGGACGCCTGATACACGTACGCTTTCCCATCGCGCTGACGTTGCAACCAGCGCTTGCGGTACAGGTTGTCCATCGTCGACATCACGGTGGTGTAAGCGATCTGCCGCCGTTGAGAGATCTCGTCGAAAACCTCACGCACCGTGACAGGCTCGGCGTAATCCCACACGCAATCCATGACCACCGCTTCGAGGTCGCCGAATCCTCGCTGTTCCATTTGCGCCTCTCCCGCTCTCCGCGACGAGCTGGCCTCCTCGCGCCCCGAGCTCTTCAGCCCCCAATGTAGCCGCCGAGCTGGGAAAAGCCTCGATACGCCTCACCTCGACCGCATAGGGCCAGCATCTGCACTACCGGCCGCGGCGCGTGAAACTAGCGCCCGTGGCGCACAGTCGTAACCGACCCGAGACTGTGACAGACGTTCCTCCTGATACCAAAGTGATGTACGTTCCCTCTACGTACTATCGTGCTACGTACTTAGCTCGGTAGTAGGAGTGCCGCGGGTGCCGTTCGGCTTAGGTGCGCGGCTCGACAACGCTCACCCCAGCTGAGGAGATTCGATGCGGCGCCTCACTTCTTTTCTGAGTCTCTTCGCATTAATGCCGGCACTGGTGCTCAGCGCCCCGGGTACCGCTGTTGCCGGGCATGACGGCAGCCCCGACCGCGACGACGTTCCCTCATTGGTTGCGGCGGTCGCCGAAGCGAACCAGCGGATGGCCGACGTCGGTAGCGACATCCAGATCAAGCAAGAGGGCGTCAACCGTGCCCTGGTCGAAATCGCGGCCGCTCGCGACACCCTCGCGCAGGCCCGACGCGACGTTGTTGCCAGCGACCAAGCCCTTACCGCCAGTCAACACGCGATCGAGGCCGCACAACAGCGTTTTGACCGCTTCGCCGCGTCGACCTATATGAACGGGCCGTCGGGTGCGTTGCCGCTGGCGCAAAGTCCCGAGGAGATCCTGGCCGGGGCCTCGACCCAGCAGACCCTCACCATCAGCTTCCAGCGGGTCCACGACGACCTCCTGCGTCGGCAGACCGATCAGGCCAACAAGCTTTCTGCTGCGACGGCAGCGCGGGCGCGCGCCGAGAGCGCCGCCGCAGACACCCAACGCCGGCAAGACGACGCGGTAGCCGCACTCCGGGACGCCCAGCAGACGTTTACCGCACAGCGACGCGAGGTCGAACGGCTCGCTACCGAACGCGACTCCGCTCAAGCTCGACTGGAAGCTGCCCGACCGGTGGCGGCGACAGCCGCCGCGCCCAGTGCGGCGCAACCCGGCACTGTTCCGGTATCCGGCGCTCCCTGGGACCGCGGCACCACGTCGCCGGGGGGCGCCACCAAGGGGGGCCTGTGGGACACCACGCTGCCGATGGTGCCCAGCGCTAACGTGGCCGGCGACCCGGTGGCCATCATCAATGCCGTCCTCAAGATCATGGCGACCTCGGCGCAGCTGACGGCCGACATGGGCCGCAAGTTCCTCACCAAACTCGGCATTCTGTCTCCAGTCACCGCCGCCGCAGATCCCGGCATCACCAACGGACGCATCCCCCGCCTCTACGGCCGCCAGGCCTCAGAGTTCGTGATTCGCCGCGCCATGTCACAACTGGGCGTGCCTTACTCCTGGGGCGGCGGCAACGCCAACGGCCCGTCACGAGGCATCGACCAGGGCGCCAACACCGTGGGTTTCGACTGTTCGGGCCTGATGCTGTATGCCTTCGCCGGCGTCGGCATCAAACTCGACCACTACTCCGGGTCGCAATACAACGCAGGCCGCAAGATCCCCTCGTCACAGATGCGACGCGGTGACCTCATCTTTTACGGCCCCAACGCCAGCCAGCACGAAGCGATGTATCTGGGCGACGGCATGATGATCGAAGCCCCCTACACCGGGTCGGTCGTCAAGATCTCGCCCGTGCGCACCTCCGGCATGACGCCCTACGTCACCCGCTTGATCGAATATTGACGTCGCCGCGATGCCGCGCAGGTGGACCGGTCAGTGCGCCGCGGTGCGGCCGCTGCGAATCGGCCTCCTCGGGCACGTCAGGCCGCCCCGAACGACGCGGCCAGCGAGAGGCGTTAAATAGCGCCGTCGCGCCGGCGATCGCAGCCGCCCACAGCACCACGACCACGGCACACAGGATCAGCCACGCTTGCCACCCGAGACTGTTCGGGCACACGTCCATCAGCCAACGCATGTCAGCCCTCCTCACAGTGAGCCTCACCCCACCGCAGGAGGAAAACGGTATGAGTCGTGTGAAGATCTGCTGAAGATCGAGCCGCCCGGTCAGCCATACCTGGTTACGGGCGCACCAGCAGGCACCATATGGGACATGCAGCACCACCACCTGGGCGCGCCTGAGAGCGCGAAGGGATACCGCGCGCTGGTCGTCGACGACGAACTCCCCCTGGCCGAAGTGGTGGCCAGCTATCTCGAACGCGAGCAGTTCGAAGCCGTCGTCGCCGGCAACGGTGTCGACGCAATCGCCGTCGCACGCGACCTGGATCCCGATGTCGTCATCCTTGACCTCGGCCTACCCGGCATCGACGGACTCGAGGTCTGCCGGCAATTGCGGACCTTCTCCGACGCCTACGTCGTCATGCTCACCGCCCGTGACACCGAACTGGATACCGTGCTCGGCCTCACCGTCGGCGCCGACGACTACATCACCAAACCCTTCAGTCCCCGCGAGCTGGTCGCGCGCATCCGCGCCATGCTGCGGCGACCCCGCATCCTGCAAACAGCCGCCGCACCCGCCGAACGAGAGACAGCCCCGCCGCGCCGCTTCGGCGCACTGAGCATCAACGTCGCCGCCCGCGAGGTACATATCGACGACGAACTAATCCTGTTGACCCGCACCGAATTCGACATTCTCGAAGCCCTGTCCGCGCGGCCAGGAATCGTACTGAGCCGCCGACAACTTCTCGAAATAATCCGCGACGAACCCTGGGTCGGCAACGAACACCTCGTCGACGTCCACATCGGACACTTACGACGCAAACTCGGCGACGACGCCGCACGCCCCCGCTACATCGCCACGGTTCGAGGTGTCGGATACCGGATGGGAACCGGACAGTGACTCCCCCACCTACGTCGACCCCTCGCCGGCGTCGACGGCCGAGCCGTCCCGGTATCGGCCTGCGACTCCTGGCGGCCCAAGCCATCGTGCTGGCGGCCGGAGCGGCGACGACCGCGGTGGTCGCTGCCGTGGTCGGCCCACCGCTGTTCCGCGAACACCTCCACCGTGCCGGTGTCCCGATGGACTCCCTGGAAGAAGTCCACGCCGAAGAGGCCTACGGCTACGCAACGGTGATCTCCATCGGAGGCGCTTTAGCGGTGTCAGCACTGGCCGCCCTCGCGGTCAGCTTCTACGTCAGTCGACGCCTCCAACGGTCCATCACCGAAGTCGCCGCCGCGGCCACCGATGTCGCTGAAGGGAACTACGACATCCGCGTGTCACCGCCGCGCCTCGGCGATGACTTCGACGCCCTCGCAACCGCATTCAACCAAATGGCCTCCCGGCTTCAAGCCGTCGATTCGACACGACAGCAACTGTTCGGAGACCTCGCGCACGAGATCCGCACACCCGTGGCAGTACTCGAGGCCTACATCGAGGCACTCGAAGACGGCGTGCGCTCCTTGACGCCCCAGACAGCAGCCATGCTGCGCGACCAAACCCGTCGGCTGGTGCGATTCTCCGATGACGTCGCCGCGCTGGCGAAGGCCGAGGAAAGTGCGGTGTCTATGTCCTACGCCTTCCTCGACGTGGACCGCCTAACCCGCCAGTGCGTCGCAGCAGCACAAGAACGCTATAACGCCAAGGGGGTCGGACTGCACGTGCACCTCCCGCAACCGCTACCGCCGCTTTGGGCCGACGAACAACGACTGTCTCAAGTGTTGGGGAACCTGCTGGAGAATGCGCTACGGCACACACCGCCCGGCGGGTCGGTACACCTTCACTGTGTTCGTGACGGCGACCGGGTAAAACTCGCTGTTGCTGACACCGGAGAAGGGATCGCCGCTGAGCACGTCACCCGAGTGTTCGAACGGTTCTACCGGGCAGACACCGCCCGCGACCGCGAGCATGGCGGCGCCGGTATCGGGCTCGCCATCGCCAAAGCGCTCATCGAAGCGCACGGCGGATCGATCTCGGTAGCCAGTGCTGGACCCGGCGCCGGCGCAACATTCACCATTGCTTTGCCCATCACCCCGATACGCAGCCAGCACCACCCTGCGACGGCTGACTCAGCGCGTCGCTGACGAGTGCCCCTCCGCGCTACTTGTCCAACATTCCCTGCATCGTGTCGATCTCCGCTTGCTGAGAAGACACGATGTTGCGCGCCATCTCGACTGCCGCCGGGAACTGGCCGTTGTCAACTTCCTGCTGCGCCATCATGATCGCGCCCTTGTGATGCTCGATCATCTGGGTCAAGAAGAGTCGGCTAGCCTCAGCGCCCTGCGCGTTCTGCAGTGCAGCCATATCGGCTTCCGACATCATGCCCATACCGCCGCCGCTCATACCCGGCATATCACCCATGTCTCCGCTGGGCATTTGATGGCCAGGCATGTCATGACCGGGCATTGCGGCGGTGCTGGGGGCCGTTGTCGACGAGGACACTCCCCAGTCCCGCAGCCAGCCCTGCATCTGTTCGATCTCAGGACCCTGAGCGTTCTTGATCTCGTTGGCGAGTGACACTACTTCAGGATCAACTCCCTGCTTGCCGAGCAGCATGTCGCTCATCTCGATCGCCTGCTGATGATGAGGGATCATGCCCTGCGCGAACGTCACATCAGCATCGTTATGGGCAGCGTCACTGCTCGCAGCACTGGGCGAAGCCGACGCCGACGCTGCTGCCGAGGTGGTGCTCGACGCCGATGACTGAGACTCGTTCGTTGCATTCGAACAGCCGCTGACAAACAGGGCCGACGCCGCAAGCGCCGCAAGCCCGAATCCAAAACGCTTGTGCTGCATCGCACATCCTTCCTCGAACATCTTCGTGACACCATGCGTCCACACGGCAAGCCTTGCGCCGCCGCACCCCAGCCTCAGCAATCCGAGTATGGGTCGGTTCGTGATCCGATGAAGATTTGATGAAGACACCTCCCCCGGTCTGTCACCCGCGGTCGGCGCCACCCGAGGCGCAGCCACCTCACGCAGTGGCCTCACCATGGATCGACGGCGCCTCGGCTGTAGCCACGCACTGCCCACCTACTATTGAACTACGTAGATCTCGTGACCGGAAGGTGTCCGTGTGCTGATCCGCAACCTTTTCGCCATCGCCCTGACCGGGGCTCTGGCCGCGGCCTGTTCGTCGAACGCCCCTGAAAGCCCGCCACCCGCCGTCGTGCCGGGCATGGTGCACATCCACGGCCTCGGCATCAACCCATCTGACGACAAGCTCTACGTCGCAACTCATTACGGCCTCTACACCGTTGAGCAAGATCAGGCGCCCCAACGAGTTGGTGAGCTCTCGCAGGACTTCATGGGCTTCACCGTCGCCGGCCCCGACGAATTCCTGGCTAGCGGCCACCCCGACCCCGCCGATCGTCAACAGCCCCCGCACCTCGGCCTGATCAAAAGCAGCGACGCCGGCCAGTCCTGGGAACCTCTGTCGTTGCACGGTAGCGCCGACTTCCACGCGCTCAAATACCGCCACGGACGGGTCTACGGTCACGACAGCCAATCCGGCACCGTGATGGTTAGTTTTGATCAGCGGTCCTGGCAGCAGCGCGCAGAAGTGCCCGCCGCCGTCGACCTCGCAGTATCACCGGGTGCCCCGGATGAGATTCTCGCGACAGCACGCCAAGGGCTGCTCCGAAGCACCGACGGGGCGAGGACGTTCAGCGCAGTCACCGGTGCGCCGGCACTGCTGTTCATCAGCTGGCCCGACCGCGGTCCCCTGCTCGGCGCCGACCTCGAAGGACGGCTGTACACCAGCGCCGACGACGGGCAGACCTGGCAGCCGGGCCACTCGCTCAACAACAAACCCCAGGCCCTGCTCGCCGCGGGTGTTGACCGTCTCTCGGGATGACGATCACGGGGTATGTGGACGTCATTGAGCGTGCTGATGTGGCCTGTGCCGCCGTTGTCGAATTGATCTTGTTCGTGTGCACCGTCAGTGTGACGAGGAACTGAT
>NZ_JBTBFV010000094.1:0-12803 GCF_054786995.1 Mycobacterium sp. ZZG | reverse complement strand
CGGCGATCTGGACCGCGGTCGCGCCCGAGGCCGTGCGCACCCGCCGAATCCACACCATCCAGGCAGCCTACTGACCCAAATTAGTGCCTAGCAGGGGCACTAAGCGGAGACATCACCCCAGCTCAAGACACCGCCACCCTACAAAACTGACCAAAGTGACCCAACTCAGGAGCGCGAGGTGATCGCTGACCATGCGAGCGGTTGAGAACCGCTCGATCACCGCCTCGCGGCAGGCCCGTCGGCTGAGGTGATCGACGTTGCAGATAGCGCGGACGAGAGCGTCTTTCCCGCTGCACAGGTAGCCGGTGACTCCGTCATCGACGATCTCGGGCGCCGCACCGTTCGGACAGGCGATGACCGGCGTACCGCAGGCCAGTGCCTCGATCATCACCAACCCGAAGGGTTCTGGCCATTGGATGGGATTGAGAAGCGCAGACGCCTCACCGAGAAGGGCCAGCTTGTCCTGCCCGCCGACTTCACCGATGAACTCGACGTTGTCGTCGAGCAACGGCTCTATCTGGTCGTGGTAGTACGCCTGCTCCGATTTCTCGCGAGCCTTGGCGGCCACAATGAGACGCCGGCCCGCTGCGCGTGCGGCCAGCACCGCCTGCCGAACTCCCTTATCGGCTGTCATTCTTCCGAGGAACAGAAGAAAACCGCCGTCGCCGTCGCCGTCGGGGTAGGCCGTTGGATCGAGGCCGTGGTGGATCACCCGGTCGATCATCACCTCCGGCGCTCGTCGGGCCTGGTTGTGCGAGACGGCGACGACCGGTATCCGCTTGGCGTAGCGGCGGTATATCGCGCTGAGCTCGCCGCCGAAAGGGCCGTGACAGGTGGTGACAACACGATCGCAACCATTGGCAAGGGCCCAAGCCGGTCCGAGAAGGGTGTGATCGTGGATGATGTCGCACCCAGTGAGCGCTTCGTAACCGCCCATCACGTGTGGCAGCTCGACTTCGCCGTGGCCTATTCGGTCCCAGGTCGCACTGGCCGTGGCGCGCACGAGGGGTACGGGGGCCGTGCTGTCGCCGGTGGCGTAGAGCATCACCTCGTGGCCGGCCGCAGTCAGCCCGACCGCCAGCTCCGAGACGACCGCTTCGGTGCCGCCATACGACGATGGCGGCACCGCGGCCCACGGAGGTGCCAGCAGGCCGATCTTCAGAGAACCGATTCCCATGGCGCCATCGTGGATTTCGGCTACCTGCGAAGACACCAGCCCGTCGGAGCAGAAAACACAGGAGAGCGTAGTACCGCCGGATCAATGCTCCTTGCCCTGTGCGCCTTGGCGTTACGACAGGCGCCACACTGTCGGCCTGCCAGCGTAAACCACGAGCGGTGGCCTGACCCCGTAGACCGGTGCCGCGACTAGGGTGTGCGCTGGGGGTAGAGGAAACGCCAGGACCGGGTCGCGGCGTGAAGATTGAAGCGTGTGTTGGCATCGCGCAGGTCGCAACCGGTCAGTTCACTGATGCGCGCCAGCCGGTAGCGTAGCGTGCTGCGGTGGATGTGCAGGGCCTCGGCGGTATCGTCGTAATTGCCACCGCTTTCCAGGTGTTCACTGAGCGTGAGAACGAGCTCCGACTTTTTTGTCGAGTCGTATTCCAGCAGGGCGCCGATCCATTCTCGGATGAAATCCTCGACAGCTCCGCCCGTATGGGCTACGTCGATGAGACGGTAGAACCCGAGTTCGTCGTAGGCCGATGCACCGGCGGATACCGCGGAATGCAGTCGCACATTCAGCGCTCGTTTCGCCGCAGCGAACGACTTCGGGAACTCCGACGGTGCATCGCACCGCGAGCCGATGCCGATGGCGCACGTGTGCCGCCCCAGCAACTCGCTCAGCGTGCGGTAAAACACTTGCGGGTCTGGTCGGCCTTCGGTCAGAAGCACCACCAGCTTGCCGCTACGTCCCTGCAGCTTGTTCAGGTGCAACGCCGCGGCAGCGCGGCCGGCGCCAGTGGCCACGGAATCAGATGCGGCCGAGCTGTGCACGACGACCACATAATGCGGAGGGCGGAGGTCGTGGCCCAGTGCCTCCGACCTGGCGAAGGCCCCGTCGTCGTCGGTGCCGGCGAGCAGGTCCTCAACGAATTCGCGGCGCACGGAGAGCTCCCTGTCCACCAAGCTCCGCTGGTGCGACAACTCGTAGCCCAACAGCGTGCACGCGAACTGCAGGGCGACCAGGTGGTCCTGGGTTACCAACTTGTCAGGGTCGACGATTGCCAACACGCCGAGGATCTCCCCGCGTGGCACGATGAGGACATCCACGCGGTTCTTCATTCGTGTGGGACGGTGGCGTTCGGCCAGCACAGCAAGTTGGCGTTGACGCCGTTGCGGGTCCGGCATCGGATAGGGCATCGGGCGTCCTGGACCGGACCAGCTGCGGAGGTTGCCGAACCGGTCCTCCAAAGCTATTGGGAGCCCGATCAATTCATGCAGCGCATCAGTGATTGCTTGCTCGCCTTCGCCGCTTCCCAGCGCCGCCTCGATGGTCTCGTGAACACGCGTCCGGATCCTCAACCGCTTCTGTGCGCCGGCGAGGTCACTGTGCGCCTTGGCCAGTTGCTCGGTACACCGCGCGTTTCGCCGATGATTTGCACCACGGGCCAGGGCGGCGCCCGTCTGGTGCGCCAGCAGCGTCAACAAATGGATATGACCGGTTGAGGGTTGCTCGGCGGCGCTGACGACAAGGGAGCCCTCCACCACATCATGAGGCCGGAGGGGAAACGCCCACCCCCACGCGCGTCCGGGAATCCCGACAGCGCCGTCACCGCCCGACTCCGCGATCAGCCGATCGATGTCGGGCCGTTCGGGTTGACCGGTGGGAAACGGTTGCCAGGAACCATTGGCGAGCCTGTATGTGGCCTCGATGCGACACGGCCCGAGCCGGGGCACCGCAGCAGCGGCTTCACCCAACGTCGTCACATCATCGACCCATCCGAAGGCGAGCGTGGAAAGCGCGGCCAACTCCTCGGCTGTCGGGGTTGCATCCGACGACGCGACAGTCATGTTGCGACCTCCGCAGGGATGAATCGATCAGCCGGCATCCGCTGCTCCTCACCAGCCGCTCCCGACTACTACTCAATCGATGACGCGCTACTACTCAATCGATGACGCGGCAAAACCGTGGCTACCCACATCCTGCTCAGCCAAACGGATCCCCGACGAAATCGCACTCAGTGCCGCGCTGGTACTGGGAGGACAGATCGGCAGAGGACTTTTCGGCTCGCCGGGTGCACGCGATGACGGGGGTGAGATTGCCAGAATTCTGTCACGGGACGCGTTCGAAGTACGGCCAAGAGTCGGAGCCGATCGCGGTCTCAATCAAAGCGACCACTGCGAATTTCGGGAGAGGCCAATGCTGTTGATGCGGTTCGATCCGTTGCGAGAACTGGACAGGCCGGCGTTGAAATCGGCGCCCACCGACAGTGCCGACGAAGGCCGGCAGACCATACAACCCGGGTCGGGGCAGCAACAGGCCGTGGACGCGTGAGGAGACAGTAATGGCACATGCGACAGTCAGCAGATCGGCGGTACGTCCCAATCAGCCCGCCCGCCAGGTTATCGCCACGTTCGACAACTACGCAGACGCCGAGCGCGCCGTCGACTATCTTTCCGATCAGCGGTTTCCGGTCAACCGGGTCGCCATCGTGGGCCGCGATCTGGAATATGTCGAACAAGTTCTCGGCCGGCTCAATTACGGAGGGGCCGCGCTGCGAGGTGCGGCGTCCGGTGCCCTGGTCGGGGCACTCATCGGCTGGGTGTTCGGAATCTTCAGCTGGATCGACCCACTGACCACCGCCCTGTTACTGGCCCTCTATGGCGTGATCTTCGGTGCGATCGTCGGGGCTTTGATGGGGCTGCTCGTGCACGCCCTGCAACGCGGTCGGCGCGACTTTCACGCTGTATCTAGCCTGGTCCCGAGGTCCTACGACCTCGTCGCGGACGTGGAGGTGGCCGACCAGGCACTGCGGCTGCTCTCCACGGCTGACAATCCTAAGGAGTGAAGCATGGCAACGGCAGTAGGCATTGATCTGGGCACCACCAACTCGGTGATCGCGGCCTGGCAGGGCGGCGAACCCGTCGTCATACCCAACGCGGAAGGTGCGCGCACAACCCCCTCGGTGGTCGCGTTCACCGAGAGCGGCGAACGGTTGGTCGGCCAGCTGGCGCGGCGCCAGGCGATCATGAACCCGAAGGGAACCATCTATTCGGCGAAGCGATTCATAGGCCGCCGCTTCGATGAAATCTCGGAGGAAGCCAAGGCGGTCAGCTTCGACGTCGTCGAGGGCCCGAATGGCGAGGCGCGCTTCAATATCCGCGGCAAGTTGTATTCACCGGAAGAGATCAGCGCCCTGGTACTTCGCAAGCTCGCCGACGACGCGGGCAAGTTCCTCGGTGAACGGGTCACAGAAGCGGTGATCACCGTACCGGCGTACTTCAACGACGCTCAGCGTAACGCCACCAAGGACGCAGGCCGGATCGCCGGCCTGGAGGTGCTGCGCATCATCAACGAGCCGACGGCCGCCGCGCTGGCCTACGGGTTGGACAAGAAGGGCCACGAAACGGTCCTGGTGTTCGATCTCGGCGGCGGCACGTTCGATGTCAGCCTCCTGGACGTCGGCGACGGTGTCGTCGAGGTCCGGGCGACGGCCGGCGATTCTCATCTCGGTGGAGACGACTTCGACCGCAGGCTCGTCGACTTTTTCGCCGACGAGTTCAAGCGTGAGAACAACATCGACCTGCGCTCGGATCCGCAAGCACTCCAACGGCTCTTCGAAGCCGCAGAGAAAGCGAAGGTCGAGCTGTCCTCGGTGACGCAGACGCAGGTGAACTTGCCGTTCATCACCGCCGACGCCAACGGGCCCAAGCATCTGACGATGACCATCACCCGGTCGAAATTCGAGGATCTCACCCACGACCTGGTCGAGCGCACCATGGGGCCGGTCAAGCAGGCGATGGCGGACGCCAAGGTCACGGCGAACGACATAGACGAGGTGATCCTGGTCGGCGGATCGACGCGTATCCCCGCCGTCCAGGCTCTCGTCCGCCGGCTCACCGGCGGCAAGGACCCCAACATGAGTGTGAACCCCGACGAGGTCGTGGCGATGGGCGCCGCGATCCAGGCCGGGGTGCTCAAGGGCGAGGTCTCCGACGTCCTGTTGCTCGACGTCACACCGCTCTCACTGGGCGTGGAGACCGCGGGTGGGCTGATGACCAAGATCATCGAACGCAACACCACGATCCCCGCCCGGCGCAGCGAGGTATTCACCACCGCCGCCGACAATCAGCCCGCGGTCGACGTTGTTGTGCTGCAGGGCGAGCGTGAATTGGCCAGAGACAACCGGACTCTCGGTCGATTCAAACTGGAGAACATCCGGCCCGCACCGCGCGGGGAGCCGCAGATCGAGGTCACCTTCGACGTCGACGCCAACGGCATCCTGAACGTCGCCGCGCGGGACAAGGACACCGGAGCCGAGCAGAGCATCACGATCAGCGAGCAATCCAACCTCGACCAGAGCGAGGTCGAGCGAATGGTCAGCGAAGCAGAGGCGCACCGCCGCGAGGACGAGGAACTGCGCAGGCTCGTCGAAGCACGAAACGAACTCGATTCGGCCGCATATCAAGTCGAGCGCCGGCTCGCCGAACTCGGCGAATCCGTCGCCCCGCACGACCGCGGCCGCGCCGAGATGCTCATCGCCGATGCACGGCAGGCGATCAGCGAGGAGGCACCGCTGGACCGACTTCAGCAGTTGACATCGGAACTGCAACAGATGCTGCATGGCTTGCAGCCCTCGCAGAGGGCGGACGCCAACGGCCAAGGACAGGCCGACGGGCAGGCGGCACAGCCTGCTGACGATGACGTTGTCGATGCCGAGTTCGACCGGAGCTAGCCGATGGCCAGCCCGCAAGAACATCCGACTGCCGAGGACGAGCGCTCCGGCGCGGCGCAAGCCGCGCCGGAACCGCCCGCGGCCGAATCCGACTCAAGTGCCGAGCTGGCGCGACTGGAAGACCGCTGGCGGCGTGCGGTCGCCGATCTGGACAACCTTCGCAAGCGCTACGCCCGCGAACTAGACCGCGAACGAACCACCGAGCGATCGAAGGTGGCCGGAGCCTGGCTGCCTGTCGTCGACGATCTCGAGCGTGCCCTCGCACACGACGGCGGGCAGTCCAACGCGATAATAGAAGGCGTCCGAACGATTCTCGATCAGGCAGTGAAGGTACTCGACCAGCTCGGTTACCCGCGTGACGATCAGACGGGTGTGCCTTTCGACCCCAAGCGTCATGAGGCGGTCGGCATGATCGACGTGCCGAATACCGCCCCCGGGACTGTCGTTGAGGTATTGCGTCCGGGATATGGGGAGGGCAGCAACCAGCTGCGGCCGGCGGCCGTTGTCGTCAGCCGACGTGAGGAGTGACCTTTAAGTGGCCCGCGATTACTACGAAGCGCTCGGGGTGTCCCGGGATGCCACGTCCGACCAGATTCAGCAGGCATTCCGCTCGTTGGCACGCAAGTTCCATCCCGACGTCAACAAGGATCCCAGTGCGGAGGACAGGTTCAAGGAGATCAACGAGGCCTACCAAGTTCTTTCCGACCCGGAAACCCGCAAACGGTATGACCGGTTCGGTGACGATTTCCGGCATGTCCCCGACGACTGGGAAGAGCAGGCGCGGGCCGGCGCCGGGATGGGTGGCCGAGGTGGCTTCGGTGGGGCGCCGGGGGGCGGGCGTGTCCGCTACAGCACCGGAGGCTTCGGCGGGGGAGCGGGCATCAACATCGAAGACCTCTTCGGCGACATATTCGCCGGCGGTGGGGGCTTCGGGCCGATCCCGGGTGCCGATCAGGAGGCTCAGCTCGAACTTACTGTCGAGGAGGCCTATCGCGGGGGTAAGCGGCAGATCTCCCTCGGCAACCGCACCTACACCGTCAACATTCCGGCCGGCGTGGTCGATGGACAACGTATCCGGCTGGCCGGAGAGGGGGGGCGGGGCCGCGGCGACGGCCCACCAGGCGATCTGTACCTGGTCGTCCGCATCAAGCCGGACAAGCGCTTCCGGTTGGAGGGGCGCGACATCATCGCCGACCTGCCGGTGTCGCCGTGGGAAGCGGTGCTCGGCGCCACGGTCGCGATGAGAACACCGGGCGGCGAGGCGAAAGTGAAGGTACCTCCTGGCTCCTCCACCGGCAGGCGGCTGCGTCTGCGCGGGGAGGGGATGCCCAACCCGAAGGGCAAGCCAGGCGACCTGTACGCCGAAATCAAGATCATGGTGCCATCCAAACCGACCGCGCGGGAACGGGAACTGTTCGAGCAGCTGGCCGCGGAGTCCACGTTCGACCCGAGGAGGTGACGGTGACGGCGCCAGGTTATGTGTTGGTGCGGCGGCCGCAGTTGTCGCTTGACCAGATGGCGCGCCGATGTGGCCTGCACCCGGACATGGTTCGCCGGCTGGTCGCTCTCGGCCTGCTGCCGTGCAGACCGGATGCCCATGGCGAGCCATGGTTCGACCCGTCCGCGGTGGCCGTGGTCGCCCGGATTCAACGCCTACGAACCGGTTTAGGCCTCAACTACGCGGCGATCGGACTGGTCCTCGACCTGCTCGCCCGGATCGAGGAACTCGAGTCGGCGTCTCGCCGAGGAAGGACAGTGCTGTGGACATCAACAGTCTGACGCAGAAATCGCAGGAGGCGCTGCAGGAGGCGCAGAACATCGCGACCCGGATGGGCCACACCGAAGTCGACGGTGAGCACTTGCTGGCGGCGCTGATCGACCAACCAGAGGGCTTGGTGCCGCGCCTGCTGACCGCCGCCGAAGTCGAGGTCGCGGCATTGCGCGCAGACCTTCAGCGCGAACTGGAGCGCAGACCGAAGGTCAGCGGTCCCGGCGCGACGCCGGGCCAGGTCTCGGTCACCCGCCGCTTGGCGAAGGTGCTGGAAGCCGCCGAGCGGGAAGCCAAGCGGCTCAAGGATGAATATGTCTCCGTCGAGCACCTCGTGATGGCGCTCGCCGAGGAGGGCACATCGACGGCCGCGGGCCGAATACTCGCGAGCCACGGTGTGACTCGCGACTCGTTCCTGTCGGTGCTGACCAGAGTGCGTGGAAACCAGCGGGTGACGTCGGCGACCCCGGAGGGCTCCTACGAGGCCCTGGCGAAGTACGGGCGTGACCTGGTCACCGAGGCCCAGTCAGGCAAACTCGACCCGGTGATCGGCCGGGATGCCGAAATTCGCAGGGTGATCCAGATTCTGAGTCGCAAGACCAAGAACAATCCGGTGCTGATCGGTGACCCCGGCGTCGGCAAGACGGCCATCGTCGAGGGTCTCGCGCAGCGAATCGTGCGCGGCGACGTTCCGGAAGGTCTGCGGGACAAGACCATCTTCTCCCTGGACATGGGCTCGTTGGTGGCAGGGGCGAAGTATCGCGGCGAATTCGAGGAACGCCTGCAGGCGGTGCTGTCCGAGGTGAAGGCGGGGGAGGGCCGTATTCTGCTGTTCGTCGACGAGTTGCACACCGTGGTCGGTGCAGGGGCGACAGAAGGTTCCCTGGACGCGGGAAACATGCTCAAACCCATGCTCGCCCGCGGTGAGTTGCACATGATCGGCGCAACCACTCTCGACGAGTACCGCAAGCACATCGAAAACGACGCCGCGTTGGAGCGCCGCTTCCAAACTGTCCTCGTCGATGAGCCCGACGTCGAAGACACCATCTCGATCCTGCGTGGACTGCGTGAGCGCCTGGAGGTCTTCCACGGCGTCAAGATCCAGGATGTAGCGCTGGTGGCCGCCGCCACGCTGTCGCACCGCTATATCACCGACCGGTTCCTGCCCGACAAGGCGATCGATCTCGTCGATGAGGCATGCGCCCGGCTGCGTACCGAAATCGATTCCATGCCGGCCGAGCTCGATGAGATCACCCGGCGTGTGACCAGGCTGGAGATCGAGGAGGCCGCGTTGTCGAAGGAGGACGACCCGGTCAGCAAAACTCGGCTGGAAGAGCTTCGAAAGGAGCTGGCTGACCTGCGCGCGGAGGCCGATTCCATGCACGCGCAGTGGGAGGCCGAGCGGCAGGCGATCAAACGCGTCCAGGAACTGCGTGAGCGACTGGAGCAGTTGCGACGCGAGGCCGAAGAGGCAGAGCGCAACTATGACCTCAATCGCGCCGCGGAGCTGCGCTATGGCGAAATGCGGGAATTGGAACGCAAATTGCAGGCCGCCGAGGAGCAGTTGAGGTCCAAGCAGGGCCACCGGCCGCTGCTGCGCGAAGTCGTCACCGAGGACGAGATCGCCGAAATCGTCTCCGCGTGGACCGGCATCCCGGTGTCGCGGCTGCAGGAGAGCGAACGCGAGAAGCTGCTTCGACTCGACGAGATACTGCACGAAAGGGTGATCGGTCAGGACGAGGCCGTCCAGCTGGTGGCGGACGCGGTGATCCGCGCCAGGTCCGGAATTCGCGACCCGCGGCGCCCGATCGGATCGTTCATCTTTCTGGGTCCAACGGGTGTCGGCAAGACCGAACTCGCGAAAACCCTTGCCGCAGCGCTCTTCGACAGCGAAGACAACATGGTCCGGCTCGACATGAGCGAATACCAGGAGCGGCACACGGTCAGCCGGTTGGTCGGCGCGCCGCCGGGATATGTGGGCTATGACGAGGGCGGCCAGCTCACCGAAGCGGTGCGGCGTAAGCCTTACTCAGTTGTGCTGTTCGACGAGATCGAGAAGGCGCACCCCGACGTGTTCAACACGCTGCTGCAGGTGCTCGACGACGGTAGGCTCACCGATGCGCAGGGTCGCCAGGTCGACTTCCGCAACACGGTGGTCATCATGACGTCGAACATCGGGTCGCATTATCTGTTCGACGGCGTAACGGGCGACGGCGAGATAAAGCCGGACGCACGGGAACGCGTGATGGCCGAGTTGCGGGGTCATTTCCGCCCCGAGTTCCTCAACCGCGTCGACGACATCGTGCTGTTCACGCCGCTGGCTATTTCACAGATCGAGCGCATCGTCCAGCTTCAACTCGAGGATCTGAGGAAGCGGTTGGCGGACAGGCAGATTCAGCTCGATATCACACCGGAGGCCAGTCGGCTGATCGCCGAGCACGGCTATGACCCGGTGTACGGCGCGCGTCCTCTGCGTCGCTACATCGCCCACGAGGTCGAGACGAAGATCGGACGCGCACTGCTCAAGGGCGAGGTCCAGGCCGGCGGCATCATTCGCATCGCGGTCGACAACGGCGAGTTGTCCGTCACCTACTCCGAGTCCGCCATGGCGGCCTGACGAAGGCGAGAACATGGAATCGAATATCGTGACGTGCCCGAACTGCGGTAAACGCAACCGGGTGGCCGCGGCCGCCGACGGCAAGCCACGCTGCGGTCACTGCCATCACTGGCTGCCGTGGATCGTCGACGCCGGTGACCAGAATTACGCAGAAGTCGTCGAGAAGGCCGATGTCCCTGTACTTGTCGACCTCTGGGCGACGTGGTGCGGACCGTGCCGGATGGTGAGTCCGGCTTTGGAGAAACTCGCCACGGAACGCGCCGGCCAACTCAAACTGGTCAAGGTCGACGTCGACAAGGCGCCCGCCATCTCACAACGGTTCTCTGTGCAAGCGGTACCGACCCTGCTCGTTGTCGACCACGGCGAGGTGGTGGCCCGCCAATCCGGAGCCGCACCTGTGGCGGCCCTTCGGTCTTGGCTGGACCACGCGCTTGCAGCACACAGCACGAAGAACGGTGAACAATGACGTCGATACGCACCGACCCGGATATTGCAGCGATTCGGCAGGTGGAACCGCGCACAGCGGGATGTGAGGAATGCCTGCGACTCGGGACGCCGTGGGTACACCTGCGGCTCTGTCTGACCTGCGGACACGTGGGCTGCTGTGATTCGTCGCCCATGCGCCACGCAAGGGGACACGCGTACACCATCGGCCATCCGATCGTGGCCGCCATGGAGGCCGCTTGGCGCTGGTGCTATGTCCACGAAAATTATGTCTGAGGCGCCCACATCCGAGCGAGTGTCCGCGGAGCTACAGGAAACCCCGGACATCTACGGTGCGTACCCGCGGCTGAGCGAGATGCAGATCGCCACCCTCGAGGCGGGCGGGGAGAGGCGGGCCGTAGCGCCCGGCGAGATCCTGGTGCGCGAAGGCACGCGAACGGACAATTTCTACGTCATCCTGTCGGGAAAAGTCGCTGTCACCGCCCTCGACCCATTCGGCGAACAACGGACGCTCCGGGTCCACGGTCCGGGGCGGTTCCTCGGTGAACTCGGTGACCTCGAAGGTCAGGCCGCGTTCTATACCGCGCAAGTCGCAGAAGCCGGTGAAGTCCTCGTCGTCGCGGCACAGTTGGTACGCACCCTCGTGGCTCAGGATCCCGTGCTCAGCGACCTGATCCTTCGGGCCTTCCTGATCCGGCGCACCATGCTCATCGAAGAGGGCACCGGCTTCTGGATCATCGGATCCTGCTATTCGCCCGACACCACGCGGTTGCGGGAGTTCGCTGCCCGAAACAGACTGCCGCACCGCTGGCTCGATCTCGAACAAGAGAAGGACACTGAATGCCTGCTGCGGCGGTACGGGGTAGCGCCGCAAGACACCCCGGTCGTGATCTGGGGTGACGAGGTCCTTCGCAACCCGCCCAACAGCGAACTGGCCCGGCGGGTGGGCCTGCCGGTGCCCGACGTCATCCACGACGAACGCGACCTCATCGTCATCGGTGCCGGCCCGGCCGGTCTGGCGGCGGCGGTGTACGGCTCTTCGGACGGGCTCACCACCGCCGCGGCCGAAGCGATCGCCACGGGCGGCCAGGCCGGCACCTCGTCGAGGATAGAGAACTATCTCGGCTTCCCCAGTGGACTGTCCGGAGCCGAGCTTGCCGAAAGGGCCTTGATCCAGGCCAAGAAGTTCGGTGCGGACCTGATGATCTCGGCGGAGGCACGACGTCTGGAATCCGATGGCGGTCAGCACCTGGTATGTCTTGGCGACGGCACGTTCGTCGTCGGCAGGGCCGTCGTACTGGCGACGGGAGCCCGATATCGCAAGCTCGCCGTGTCCGGAATCGAGAGGTTCGAGGGAAACGGAGTCTACTACGCCGCCACCTTCCAGGAGGCGTTGCTATGTGGCGCCGGCCCGGTGGTGATCGTCGGAGGAGGGAATTCCGCGGGGCAGGCCGCAGTGTTTCTGGCATCTCGTATTTCTCGCGTGTACCTGCTAATCCGTAGCGGCGACATTGCCAAGGACATGTCCCGCTACCTGATCGACCGGATCCAACAACAACCCCGGATAAACGTCTGCTTGCATACCGAGGTCCGCGAAGTCCACGGACGAAATCACGTCGAAACGGTTGTCGTGGAGGACAACCAGACGGGTGAGCAGCGTCGCATCGACACCACCGCGCTGTTCGTCTTCATCGGTGCGGCACCCAATACAGAGTGGCTACACGGAGTTGTATCGCTCGATGACCACGGCTTCATCGCGACCGGTTCAGCAGCGATGTACTCACCTGACGACCGAGCAGGACTGCGCATCGATCGTGAACCGATGATGCTTGAAACCAGCCGCGCCGGCATTTTCGCCGCCGGTGACGTTCGCAGCGGCTCGGTGAAGCGGGTAGCGTCGGCGGTGGGTGAGGGATCGATAGCCGTCCGACTCGTCGAGCAGTACCTGTTGGCCTAGTGTCCTGAGTCATTAATTGCGATCTAGTTGTTAGACTGGGTTGTGCCGACACCTCATGCCGCGAAGATTGTCTTGACCACTGACGAGCGGGCCGAGTTGGAGGGGTGGGCGCGGCGACGATCC
>NZ_JBTBFV010000093.1:0-12904 GCF_054786995.1 Mycobacterium sp. ZZG | reverse complement strand
TGATGGCCGGCGGCAACCCGATCACCGTCACCACCGCAGCACCCGGGACCAGGCTCTCTTTGTCGGTGTCATCGACCACCGACACCGTGATCGAACGCGACAACCCACCCTCAGTGGCAGTGAAGGTCACCGCCTTGATCGCGGCCTCGTACTGCTCAATCGACGCCACCCCGGACAAGGTGAGAGTCCTGGTTGCCGCATCCCACGAGGCGGTGATCGGGTTGCCGTCAATACCGCTGAAGCTCAGCACATCCCCGGAGCGATACGACAGACCACCAATGGTCAACGTCGCCTTGGACAGGTTGTCCGAATCGCCATCGAGGATGCTCACCGAGGACACGACCTTCACCGGGGCACCACCCAACCGGAAAATCGGCAACCCACCCACCGTGATGGCCGGCGGCAACCCGATCACCGTCACCACCGCAGCACCCGGAACCAAACTCTCCTTATCGGTGTCATCGGTCACCGACACCGACACCGTCCGAGACAGTCCACCCTCGGTCGCAGTGAAGGTGACCGCCTTGATCGCCGTCTCGTACTGCTCAATCGTGGCCACACCCGAGAGCGTCAACGTGCGGGTGGCCGCATCCCAGCTCGCGGTGATCGGATTGCCGTCAATACCGCTGAAATTCAGCACATCCCCGGACTTGTAACCCAAACCAACCGTCAGCGTCGCCTTGGACAGATTCTGCGAATCGCCATCGAGAATGCTCACCGACGACACGACCTTCACCGGGGCACCACCCAGCCGGAAAATCGGCAAACCACCCACCGTGATGGCCGGCGGCAACCCGATCACCGTCACCACCGCAGCACCCGGAACCAAACTCTGCTTGTCGGTGTCATCGGTGACCGTGATCGCGACGCCGCGAGGCAGTCCGCCCTTGGTCGCGGTGAAAGTGACGCCCAGCAACGCTTGCTCGTACTGGTCGGCTGTCGCGAGTCCGAACAAAGTCAAAGTCTTCGTCGCCGCGTCCCACGTCGCCGTGATGGGACTGCCCGTCGGAGGTGCGTAGGCGAGGACGTCGCCGTCTTGACCCGACGTCGCGATCCTGATCGTGGCCTGGGAGATCTGGTCTGAGTCGGCGTCTGTGATGATCGCCGACGACAGTACCTTGACCGGCGAGTTCCCCAGCTTGAACACCGGAAGCCCGGCGGTGACCACCGTGGGAGGTAGCTGCACGATCGGGTCGAGCGTGATCGGGATGGTGACGGTCACGTTGTCCTTTTGTGCGAGGCCGAAGAGCCTTGCCACACCGTGGAGCAACTTCTGAATAGACCCTAACGCGCCGGTGAGGTGTTCGGAGTCGTCCCTGATGACGACCTGGAACGTGTCCTGCAGCGGCGCTCCGGTGACGACGGTTGTCGGTGTGTAAACGAACTTCCCGGTGATCAGATCTCTGACCACAAGTCCGTTCTTCGGCTGGATGATCTCGTATGTGAGCGGGTCGCCGTTGGGGTCGGTCGCGTTCAGATCGATGAAGTACTGGCCAGTGAAGATTCGTTCGACCGTGATGGGGCCGTACACGGGAGTCTTGTTGGAAAACGTGTGGGTGATCTGGCGACGCACCCAGGCCAATAACGCGTCGAACCAGGGCACCGGTGCAGGCGCATTCGGATTGGCGAACGGCGACACCACAGTCGACACCAGAGTGGAGACGATGTCGACGGTTTCAATGTCGTCCTTAGAGGCTGCCGCCGCGCGTTCCACAGGTTCGGCGACCGGGCGGACGACATCGACCACCGCGACATCGCCGACGGCCGCGGAATC
Source organism: Mycobacterium sp. ZZG (assembly GCF_054786995.1). Classification (NCBI taxonomy): domain Bacteria; kingdom Bacillati; phylum Actinomycetota; class Actinomycetes; order Mycobacteriales; family Mycobacteriaceae; genus Mycobacterium; species Mycobacterium sp. ZZG. Next base: position 11,130 of record NZ_JBTBFV010000093.1, on the reverse strand, counting down.
GTCTTCACCTGCTTCGTCGACCACAGTGTCGTCGACGGGCTCGCCGATGGAGTCGTCGATCGGCTCATCGCGTATAGCGTCCGTCTCGTCAAAGTCGCGAGTAGGCACTGTCGGCTCGACGGCAGGTTTGTCTGCCGGTGTCTCGGTATCGGCGGTCCCGCCGGAGTTTTCGGGTGACGTGGTTTCGTCGTCTTCGTCATCCACAGGTTCCGCATCCGGGTCGTCGGCGGGCGGATCGACCTCCTGCTCGCGATCGGGTTCTTCTGTTCCAGGCTCATCGCGGCTCGCACCGGAGTCTTCGTCGTCGTCGGCGGCACCGTCTGCTTCGTCCTGCGCCGGCGGTGTCTCGTGCGGTGACGCGGATTCAGACTTGGCGCCGGAGACTGCCGCATCCGATTCGCTATCTGCGTATGCGACAGCTGCGTTGGCGTTGGCGACCGCCAGCCCGACGCCCAGCGAAACCGCCAGCGCACCGACCCGTCCTATGTGGAGGGCATACTTGGACGGTCCTCGGCGTGCATGCCGGGCAGAGCCGGCCGCACCCGTCGACTCCAGCAACTCTCCCGCGGCCCAGAATCCGGCGCCGACAAAAGACTCTCCCTTGCGCTGAGCGCGGTGACGGGCCGGGTTTGCACACATACGCAGTCCTTCGTCTTGCCACTTGCAGCGGTCCCAGCGGGAACGCTGTTTCGACGGTCACGAGGACCGTGCCGGCGCGCCGTGACGACGCGCCCCGTCCGCCGGTAACCGGCCGTGAGCCCGGCTGGCTACCTGACGGAAGAGGTTTCGATCACCAAACCGACAGCGTGAGCAGGCCTGCTGCGCTCTGCACACCCGCGTCATCGGTGACTCTGACCACCAAAGTCCTTGTGGTCCAACCACCGATGGTCGCGGTGAATGTGACTGCCTTCAGGGCCGCCTCGTACTGGGCCTTGGTGGCGGTCCCCGTCAGCGTCAGCGTTCTATTGCCCGCGTCATATGTGCCGGTGATCGGCACTCCGTCCAGCCCGCTGAATTGCAGGACGTCTCCGGAACGGCCGAAGAGCGTGACTTCCAGGGTCGCGCGCGTCAGGTAGTCCGAGTCGGCGTCGACGATGTCCACAGCCGAGACGGGACGCACCGGCTGCTTGCCGATCGTGTACGACCTTCCACCGAACGGCGTTACCAAGGGCGGCAACGGATTTCTGGCGCCGGCGAGAACAATCCCGGACGTCAGGCTCTGCACCCCGGTGTCGTCGGTGACATCGATGGTGACGGTACGCACGATGCCCACACCCTGGGTCGCCGAGAAAGTCACCGCCTTGAGCGCCTCCTCATACTGCGCCTTGGTAGCCACGCCCGACAGGGTCAACGTCCTCGTCGCGGCATTCCAGGAACCGGTGATCGGGCTGCCTTGCGCTGCAAGGTACCCGAGTGCGTCACCGGTCTGGCCGAGGAGCGCGATCTTCAGCACAGCCTTGGACAGGAATGCCGAATCCCCGTCGGCGATGTCCACTCCGGATACCAACCGCACCGGGGTGGCGCCGAGCGTGTGGGTGGGCACTCCGACTGGTGTGACCAACGGCGGCAGAGACCACCGCGCACCAGCGAGGATCACTCCGGAGGTGAGACTCTGCACTCCGCTGTCGTCGGTGACATCGATGGTGATGGTGCGCACGATGCCCACACCCTGGGTCGCCGAGAACGTCACCGCCTTGAGCGCCTCCTCATACTGCGCCTTGGTGGCCACGCCCGACAGCGTCAGCGTCCTCGTCGCGGCATTCCAGGAGCCGGTGATCGGATTGCCGTTGGGCGCTGTGTAGTTCAACAGATCGCCGGATTGACCCAGTAGTGCGATCTTCAGCACGGCCTCCGATAGATAATCGGAGTCCCCGTCAGCGATGTCGACTGCCGTGACCACCTTGACCGGGGTGGACCCGAGCGTGAAGGTCGGTGCGCCGATCGGGGTCACCAACGGGGGCAGCTGCGTTGCGAACCAGACCCCGACCGTGACCAACCCCGGCGCGAGGTTCTCCACGCCGTCTTCGTCAGTGGCCGAGATGGTCACCCCGCGGACCAGCAACGCACCTTGCGTCGCGGAGAAAGTCACGGCCTTCAACGCTTCCTCGTACTGCGCCTTGGTCGCCACCCCGGAAAGGGTGAGCGTCCTGGTGTCGGGGTCCCACGAGCCGACGACCGGATTGCCGGACGGCGCTACGTAACCGAGGACGTCACCGTCTTGGGCCAGCGTGGCGATCTTGAGGATGAGTTTCGACAGGAAGTCCGAATCGGCGTCGGCGATGTCGACCGCCGACACGAGCTTGACCGGATCTTCACCGAGCGTGTAGCCCAGTCCTGGAAGGGGTGTCACCAGCGGCGGCAGCTGGACCGCCGGCAACACCGCGACTGTGACGAATCCCGGCGTGAGGTTGTCCACTCCGTCGGCGTCGGTGGCCGAGATCGTGACGCCGCGCACCAGCAGCGCACCCTGGGTAGCCGAGAACGTGACGGCCTTCAGCGCTTCCTCGTACTGTGCCTTGGTCGCGACCCCGTACAGGGTCAGCGTCCTGGACTCCGCATCCCACGATCCCAGGATCGGATTATCCGACGGCGCAACATAACCCAGCTCGTCGCCGGATTGGGCCAACGTGGCGATCGTGAGGACCAGCTTGGACAGGAAGTCCGAGTCGCCGTCAGCGATGTCGACCGCCGACACCAGCTTGGTCGGGTCGTCGCCGATTGTGTGACCGAGTCCGGGCAGCGCTGTCACCAACGGAGGCAGCTTGATCTCAGGCCAGACTCCGACAGTGACGAATCCCGGTGCGAGGTTGTCTACACCGTGTTCGTCAGTCGCCGAGATCGTCACGCCGCGCACCAGCAATGCGCCCTGTGTCGCCGAGAACGTCACGGCCTCGATCGCCTGCTTGTACTGCGCCTTCGTCGCGACACCACTGAGGGTCAGGGTGTTGGTCTGCGCGTCCCAGGACGCGGTAATCGGATTGCCCTCGATTCCCGCGTAGGCCAGCAGGTCCCCTTGCTGGGCCAGCGTGGCGATCTTGATGATCACCTCAGCGAGGCGATCTGAATCCCCGTCGGCGACCAGCACGGACGACACGAGCTTCACTGGGTCAGCACCGAGCGTGTAGCCGAGCCCCGCCACGGGGGTGATCAGCGGCGGCAGCTGGATGACGGGATCGACGTACACCGGCACGGTGACGGTGACGTTGTCCGCCTGGGCGAGACCGAACAGGCGGGCCACTCCGTGGAGCAAATTCTGGATCCCACCCAAAGCGCCGGTGAGGTGTTCTGAGTCGTCGCGAATCACGACCTTGAAACTGTCCACCAGAGGGTCGCCGGCGACGAGTTCGTAAGGCGTGTAGACGAAACGGCCGGTGAGAACGTCCCGGAACACCCAACCGTGTTCGGGCTGGATGATGTCGTAGGTCAGCGGATCGGCGTTGGGGTCCGAGGCATGCAGGTCGATCAACAATTGGCCGGTGAAGATCTGTTCGTTGGTGATCGGGCCGTAGACCGGTGACTTGTTGAAGAACGTGTGATTGATCTGGCGGCGCACCCATGCGAGCAGCGCGTCCAGCCACGGGGCGGGCGCCGGTGCATCCGGATCAGCCAACGGCGCCACCACATTGGATACGAGGGCTGTCATGAAGCTGACCGACTCGTTGCTTTCCTCCACGGCGGCAGAAGTCGACGCTGCCCCGGCGCCGGAGATCGGCACCACCTCGGTTTCAGGGGCCGAAGCCTGTTCCGGCACGGCGGAATCCACGGCCTCGACCGGGTCGACGACCAGCTCGTTCTCCTCGCCGCTCCCCGAGGAGGGACGCGGCGGCGCCGACACCTCCGTATCCGGAGCCGACACGGGGGTTCTGTCGGGATCGTCAGGGGTCACCGACGCGTCATCGTCGGCATCCTCTGCCGTCAGCTCCGGATCCGAGTCCAGTTCCGCATCGTCATCTGGCTCCGGCGCGTCGTCGAGCTCGGGGTCGTCGGTTTCGGAGTCGCCGGCCTCGTCATCGGCGTCTTCTTCGTCCTCGGCCGCGTCGGTAGCGGGTCCGTCCTGTGTCGTCTCCGCGGGGTCCGTTGTGACGGACGGGCCGGCAGATCCTGATTCGTTTCCGGTGCTCGACGCCGACGAGTCGGCGTCAGTGTCCGCGAAGGCCACGCCCGCGGAGTTCGCGACGGCCAGCCCGACTCCGAGTGAGACCGCAAGAGCTCCGACCCGTCCGATGGGGCCGGCGTACTTCAGTGACGTCTTCCGTGCGTGCCGGGGGGAACCTCCGCGCCCGCCGCCGTCGACCATGTCCCCGACGGTCCAGAAGTCCGGCTGCTGCCGCCGAACCGTGCTATGGCGGGCTGGGTTTGCACACATCTTCGTCCTCCGTTGCTGAAACCGCGTCTCCCCGGTCATTCGGGTGCGGCGGCAGAACAAGGCTCAGCTCGCGCGAAGCTTCACCGCCGCCACTCCTGAATGCGCACACCCGCATCTCCCCGACCATCCAGCTACAGCTGCACTTGGTTTGCTGGGCGTGCGCCTCGACGTCCAGCGCACGCCCAGCTACGGGTGAGCTTAAGGCAATAACGTGACCCCGATAACGAAATTTGCCAAATTGTTTTCGAATGCAAGTTCCGAGCAACATATCCTGCGTTGGTTGCATCAGCAACGACCCAGTTCACGTCGGTACGCTAGCAGCTGCGAGCAAATTTGCCTAGAAGAAAGTTCCGTACAGAAGCAGAACTGACACCTGCAGCAGTCGACGTCACCGACCTGCACTTAGCCAGGCCTTAGCCGTACACCGCACTGCGGCGGCTCCTGGCCAACAGTGGCTGCCCGCCACCACTCGACAGCGGCTCGGTTGGCGTACGACGTTGCTCGGATCGACGGATGCCGTTGAGGAAGTCCCCTCGGGCCGCTAACGCCACCGCGCAGTGGCGATACCCGGGCCGATCACGGAGACGTCGAAGTCTCGATATGAACCAAAGAATGCGGCGGGAGCGTCAGTATTTGCCTTCGTCGCACGCCGCGGCCGTCGACAGATGCGGGCCGCGGCACCGCCTGGCCGGCCCTTAACGCGTCGGCGTGATACGCCCTACCCGAGCGCCGGGATAACCTGCCGCTCGAAAAGCTCGATCCCGGAGCGGTCATAGGCGGCTTCCGGGAAATAGCAGATCACGTACTCGCAGCCCAAGTCACGGAGATTCCGCAGCGCTTCGACCAGCTGCTCGGGGGTTCCGCTGCCGGCCTGGGGAGTGCTCATCGAGCTCAGCATGGCATCGGCGGCCGGCTCCCCTGCCAAACCGCTGATCCGTGAGCGCACCCGTGACAGCCGATCCTCGACGTCTGCCTCGGAATCACCGACAACGACGTTGATGTTCACCGAACGCACGATGTTCTCGAAATCGGTGCCGACGTCGTGACAGTGGTCGGCGAGCACCTGTGACTTGCGGGCGAACCCGTCGGGCTCAGACGTGAAATTGGTGTATTGCGCGTACTTCGCCGCGATGCGGAGGGTGACCTTCTCCCCGCCGCCGGCGATCCACAACGGGATCCCGCCCTGCTGCAGAGGGCGCGGGGCCACAATGGCGCCGTCGGTTTGGTAGTGCTTGCCGTTGAAGGACACCGCGCCGTCACGCCAGGCGTCTCGCATGATCTGCACGCCCTCGTCGAGGCGCGCCAGCCGCACCCCCGCCGAAGGGAAGCCATAACCGTATGCGCGCCATTCGTGCTCGTACCATCCGCCGCCGATACCCATCTGGATGCGCCCGCCGGAGATGACGTCAGCGGTGGCAGCGACCTTGGCGAGATAGGCGGGATTTCGATAACTCATGGCCGTACACATCTGTCCGAGCTTGATCCGCGACGTGGTGGCCGCATAGGCCGACATCAGCGTCCACGCTTCGTGGGTGGCTTCGGAGGTAGGCACGGGAACGGTGTGGAAGTGGTCATACACCCACAGCGAGTCCCAGACGTCACCGTCATCGACGTAGGCCGCGAGGTCACGCATCACCTGCCACTGATCGCGCGGTTCGATTCCAACCAGGTCGAGTCGCCAGCCCTGCGGGATGAAGATACCGAAACGCATGCACCCGACTCTAAGCCCCACAGCCAAGGGCACCCGGTAGTCACCGCCGGTGAGTACCGTGCGATTCATGGCCCTTTCCAAAAATGAACGCCAACAGTTCCTCGCCGAGCCGCACGTCGCCGCGCTGTCCGTTGCCGCCGGAGACGGACGCGGCCCGCTGACCGTGCCCATCTGGTACCAGTACACGCCGGGTGGTGACCTGTGGTTCACGACCGGCGCCGGCTCGCGCAAGCACCGACTGATCGAGTCCAGTGGCCACGTCTCGCTGATGGTCGACCGAGTGGAGCCCACGGTGCGTTACGTCGCCGTCGACGGGCCAGTCCTTCGGATCGAGCCTGGGACCGACGAGCATTTGGTCGAGGTCACCAAGCGGTACTTGCCACCCGAGAAGGTCGACGGCTATCTCGAGTTCGCCCGGCGCGAACACGGCCCCAGCGTCGCTGTTTTCGTCGAGCCCAGACACTGGCTGTCGGCGGATCTCGGCAGTGTCTGACTCAGCGGCACACAGCACCGGGGTAGAGCGCAGCGACGGCGGGCAGGCTCACCTTTAACGCTTCGTTACGTGGTAACGCGTCGACGACAGTGAATGCAACCGGCACGGCGTAGACCGGAAGTTCCTGCCGGACAAGGTCTTTGAGCTCGCCCTCGGTCGGAACTGGGGCACCGGCCGCTACCTCGATGGCGGCGAACGGCACTTGGCCAAGGCGGGCGTCCGGCACGCCGACCACACATGCATCCCGCACGCCGGGATGGGAGATCAGGACCCGCCTCACCGCTTCGGGCAGCACCTTGAATCCGCCTCTGTTGATGGCGCCGTCGGCCCGGCCGTGCAGGAAGACGAAGCCGTCCTCGTCGATGCTGGCGATATCGGTCGTTCTGATCCAGTCAAGTCCGATCGGGGCGACCTTGGCCTCAAGCAGGCCGTGCTGCCCGGTCGGCAGCTCATGGCCGCTGTCGGGGTCGACTACCCGCAACGTCGTGTCCGGCAACGCCCGCCCCACGCTGTTGCGTTTCTCCTTGCCGAACTTTGCCAACTCGTCGGGCGTCCACGCACACAACGAACCCGCGAATTCCGTTGCCCCATACGCCAACCGGATCGGAATCTGGTACTTCTGCTCGAACTCGTCGCGGGTTTCGGGATCCAAGGGCCCCGAGGCACTGATCAAGAACTCCAGCGACCGGAGATGCTCTCTGGGCACGTCGGCATCGAGAAGCATCCGGATGACCGCGGGCTGCACCCCGGACCGGGTCACGCGGTGCCGCCGCACCGCGTCGACCCAGCCCTCGACGGTGAAGCGTTCCAACATCGCGATGCGCCGCCCGTTGTAGAGGCCCGCGATCAGCTGGCATACCCCGATCCCGCCGAACTGCCAGTACGCGAACTCCGGCGGTGCACCTGCGGACGCCTTCTCACCGGCCGTCACGCTGAAGACGGTGCGCTCCAGCACGTCGAAACGGATCGACTGCCTCTTGGGCGGGCCAGTGGTTCCGCTGGTGAGGATCTTCAGCGCGACGCCCGGCTCAGCCGGTGCATGAGGGCGCGAACTGTCGCAGCGGTTGAGACCGTCCACCCCAACCACGCGCGGATCCCCCAACGAGATCGCCAGCCCCGCAGAGCCGATGCGAGCGGCCGCGGCTACGACGGGCGCATTCCAGTCCTGCGGATCGCCGACCACCGCCGCCAGGTTCAGCGTGTCGATGTCACTCGCGATCGACTCAGGGGATTGAAACGAATAGATCATCGCGACGGTGCGCCCGGTGGCCAGGAACCCGGCGATGGTTGCGGCATGATGCAGACGGTTGCGGACGATCAACCCCACCGGCGCGTCATCGGCGACACCGGCATCCCGCAGCAGCGCCGCAATGCGCTCACCGTAGGACGCGACCTCTCTGCCCGAATACCACCGACCCTCGAACTCGATGCACTGTTCCTCGGCATAGCCGTTCAGCGCTGCCGCGAACCTTTCGGTAAACCCATCGGTCACGGTGCCCATTGTGGATCACCGAGGCCGCGAGTCAACAGCCTCTGAGCCTGATCGCGACGTCGCTATGCGAGCAGGAACAGCGACGAGTTCTCCTCGATGTTGCTCCACAGCCCGTGGACATCCCGCACCTGCATCCTGATCGTGCGCGAGGTCGGCAGCACCGAGAACTCCTTGCTGATTCTGATCGACCGGATCAACGCCTGGTACTCGGCGACGGTGGCCTGGCCTACCAGAGTCAGCGTGTCACCCGAGAAGGAGGCCTGGATATGCGCCGGGGCATCCCATACCAGACTGTCGCCGGCACGCTTGTCCACGATCTGCACGTAGGCCTCCTGAAGGTACTCGGAGTCGTCGGTGATCACGGCCAGCGGGCTGAGCAGCGGAAGACCGAGTAGCACCAGGCCCCCACCCAGAGGCGCACTGAGGACGGGGCTGCTGTTGGCCCTCACCGTCACCAGTGCCGTGGCCGGCAGGCTCGTGCCGCCCTGGGCGTCGGTGATCGTGAACGTGACTGTCTTGACGGCCGTCGGAGCGGTGGCGCTGGTCGAGAACGTCACCGACTGCAGCACCTGCTGGTACTGCAGTGTGCTGCCCGCACCCGACAAGGTCAGGACGCCGGTGGCACTGTCGTAACTGCCGGTGATGTCACCCACCGGGCTGAAACCGAGCATGTCGCCCGCCGCGAAGTCGCCGGTGATCTGAACGACGGCCCCCGACATGGTCGACGAATCCAGATCGATCACCGTCAGCAATGGATTCACCTGCACCGCACTGTTTCCCGCAGTGTAGATGGGCCCCAGCAGCGTGGTCACCAGAGGCGACAGATTGACGGGTGCAGCCACCACGGTCACCACCACATTCGCCGGAAGCAGCCCCGACGTCCCTTCGGCGTCGGTGACGTTGAAGGACACGGTCTTCAACGTGGCGAGGGCCGCCGCCCCTGTCGACAGCTGCACCGATCGCAGCGCCTGCTCATACAGGGCGATGCTCGCCGTTCCGGTGAGCGTCAGCGTCCCGGTCGCGCTGTCGTAGGTACCGGTGATTCCCTGAGGCGCGGTGAAGCTCAGCATGTCGCCGGTTGCGAATCCTCCGGAGATCCTGATTGTCGCGCCCTGCAGAGCGGTCGAGTCGAGGTCAAGAATGCTGACCAGTGGATCCACAGTGATGGCACCGGATCCCGCGGTGTAGGACACGTTGGCCGGCGATGTGGTCACCAGCGGCGCGATCTTCAGCGGCGCCTTGACGATGGTGATCGCGACCAAGCCCGGTGCGCTCGTGTTGCCCTGGCTGTCGGTGACGACGAACGAGATGCTCTTGATCGACGCCAGCGCGTCACCCGTCGTCGAGAAGGTCACGGACCGCAACAGCTGCTCGTACGCGGCGGCCGACGCGGTGCCCTCGAACGTCAGGACGCCATCGGTGTAGGTTCCGGTGATACCCTCCTGCGATGTCCAACTGAGACTCTCGCCTGCTGAGGCGCCGCCGATTATCGACACCACAGCCCCCGACATCGTCGCCGAATCCGCATCGAGCAGCAGCAGACCGGAGTCGACCTGGATGCCCGAGTTGCCGGCTGTGTAAACGACATTGGCCAGTGACGTCACGACCACGGGCTTGGCGAGAACGGGTACCGAGAGGACGGTCACCGCCACTGTCCCCGGGATACTCGCGCGTCCCTGGTCATCGGTGATCTGCACCGAGACGGACTTGATGGTTGCCAGTGCCGACGACTCACTGGAGAACTTCACCGACCGTAGGATCTGCTGGTATTCGCTGACCGTGGCCCCGCCGACGAAGGTCAACACGCCCTGGTCGTAGGTGGCGGTGACACCTTCGGGTAGTCCGCCGTACGTCAAGACGTCGCCGGCCGCGGGATTGGCGATCGTCACCGTGGCGCCAGTCATGGTTTCCGAATCGGCGTCGAGCAGGATCAGACCAGGATCGATCGAGACACCGGACGTACCCGCGGTGTAGGACACGCTGACCACCGACGTCAGTAACACCGGGGTGGCCACGGTCAGCAGTCCGAGGACGGTGACCGCTGTCCCCGCGACAAGGCTTGTCTTGCTCTGGTCATCGGTCACCGTGAATGACACGGACTTCAATCCCGCACCGGTCGAGGTCAGCGTCACCGATTGCAACAGCTGCTGATAGACGTCGACCGACGCAGATCCGGTGAACGTGAGGACGCCGCCGGAGTACGCCGCGGAGATGCCCTCCGGCACGGCGCCCCAAGCGAGCACATCGTCGCCTGCTGGATCGTTGATAATGACTGCGGCCGACGCAATCTCATCAGAGTCCAGGTCGGTGATGACCACGATCGGGCTCACCGTGATCGGCGATCCCGCAGTCCCAGTGGCCACCGGCGAGACCACCACCAACGGCGCCACCTCGGTCACCAGACCGACCACTGTCACCACCGTGCCCGCCGGCACCGTACTCGTGTTGCCCTGCGCGTCGGTCACGGCGAAGCTGACCGACTTCAGGCCTGGGCTTGTCGAGGTCAACGTCACCGACTGCAACAACTGCTGGTAGACCTCTACCGAGGCGTTGCCGGTGAACGTGAGGACCCCGTCGGCGTAGTGAGCATCCACACCTGTCGGCACACTGCCCCAAGCGAGCACATCACCGGCGGCCGGATCGTTGATCGTGACTGCGGCTGAACTGATCTGATCAGAGTCCAGATCCGTGATCACCACAATCGGACTGACCGTGATCGGTGACCCCACCGTCCCGGTGGCCACCGGCGACACCACCACCAACGGCGCCACCTCGGAAGGCAACCCGACCACCGTGACCACCGTGCCCGCCGGCACCGAACTGGCATTACCCTCACCATCAACCACGGCGAAGCTGACCGACTTCAGGCCCGCACCCGTCGAAGTCAACGTCACCGATTGCAACAACTCCTGATACACCGCCACCGACGCAGACCCGCTAACCTCGATCTTTCACGTGGCGGGTAGTTGAGGTCTTTTCGTGGCGTGGGTGGGCGGTTCTGACGTGGGCGGCCTGGGGTTCCGGCGTTGCGTCTCGCCGGTGCTCCTGGGTCCTTTGCTCGTCGGAAT
>NZ_JBTBFV010000092.1:0-12975 GCF_054786995.1 Mycobacterium sp. ZZG | reverse complement strand
ATTACAACGCCAATCGGCCCCACTCCGCCCATGGCGACCGCACCCCAGCCGAGTTTGCCCTACAGTGGGCCGCGACCCATCAACCGAAAGTCGCATAACGACTGGACCACCAAACGGGTCCCTCTCACGAGCACTACGTCCGGTCGCCGCAGTGGATCCTGTGGGCGCCGATGACGCTACGACAGATCCCCGGCCTCGCGACGCTGCTCGCCAGGAGTCCGAGGCTGCACGCGCGGATGTACACGGCGCTGCTGTGGGGGTCGGGCATCCTCGCCGATATCACCACCAAGCCGTCGTGGCGCCGTCGCGCGGTGCAGGCTTATGCGCGGCTGTGCCTCCGTCTTCAGGTCCGCGACAAGGCGCTGCGCGAGCGGCTGACCCCCGACTACCAGCCGCTGTGCAAGCGACAGGTGGTCTCCGGAACCTACTACCGGGCAATCCAATCCGACAACGCCGCGCTGGTGGACGACGACATAGTCTCGGTGACGCCGCGCGGTATCCGCACCGCCGACGGCGTCGAGCACGAGACCGACGTCATCGTGCTGGCCACCGGCTTCCACGCCCACAACTACATGCGCCCCATGGCGCTGACGGGGCGCGACGGCGTCAGCATCGACGACGTGTGGGCGAAAGGGCCTCGCGCGTACCGGATGACGGCGATACCAGGCTTCCCGAACCTGTTCACGGTGCTGGGGCCGAATTCACCGACCGGGTCGATCTCGCTGCAGTTCTCGGCGGAGTTGACGGCGCGCTACATCGCGCAGTGGATCGAGCAGTTCCAGCGCGGCGAGTGGGCGGCCGTCGAGGTCATCGACGAGGCGACGACGCGGTTCACCGACGACGTCAAGGCGGCGATGGGTCCGACGGTCTGGAACACCGGGTGCAACTCCTGGTACCTGACGGAGGACGACAACATCGACCTGTGGCCGTACGACCGCGCGACGATGACCGCGATGCTGAAGCGTCCGGATCCGGCCGACTTTCACCTCACTGTCAGATAATGCTCCGACACCACCTCAGCTCCTCGATCAGCCGGTCCTGCTCGGCGAGGCGGACATAGCGCTGCTGCACCCAACGCGGCGGGTGAGGGCCACCGCACTAGACAGGACAACTGGGGACACGGGGGTGATGATTCATCCGATGCAATACGCGGCTAAGTTGACATAATGTGGCTTATCGGCACAACGCTTACCAGCGGCAAGGTCCGGCCGGGCGCACTTTACGTGCGGCTGTCCGGTTTGTCATTTTGCAGTTGATCTCCGACTTTTTCACCAGTCTGCCTACCAGCGCATAGGGCTTTCCAGTCTTTCGTCTACCAAGTTGTGCGTCTCGTGACGCTTCCGCGCTCGTAGCGCAATCGGCTTCGTGCCGAGTCCGGCAGCACACTCACTTTCGGCCAATTGCCCAACCCTCCCCGGCTGCAGACGCATTTCGTCACTGTGACATATTGGCGATGCCGCACCCTACTGAGCCCCTCTAGTTCGCGCGCGTTCGAGTCGAGTCGGTCTGTTGAATCAGCTTCCCAGAAAGCGATTTCCGCATCTGGGAGCGGTTCATCGAACTCGTCCGAGACATGGATACCTGGGAGCTGTCCAAACGTTCGCTCCGGCGGATTTGAGGCTGTAGCCGGTTCATCGCCGGCCTGCCCCACTGCCATCGCCTGCCGGTCGGAAGGATCCGAGAAATCGCGCTTCGTTGCCGGCGGTTGGTTACACATCCTGAGAGACTCGAAATTCTTCCGTTGGGTGGGACAGTGCCCAGCGCAATCCTTTTGTCACTGTGACGCTTTCGGCTCTATGACTTCCTCTTGCGGTTCGTGCTGCTGTGTCACACGCGTGCGCCATTTCACTCGGTGGTGATCTCGGTCTCGATAGGAATCCGCAGTTGGGTCGCGATCGGAGTGTACAGGTCGACACCCTGCTCGGGGGTTCTGAGCGACAAGATCAGCGAGTAGCGCACAGGCACATCAATCCGATCCTGCCGCCTATTGTTCTTCCACCACCCGCCCGCGGGGTAGACGGCCACTGAATTACAGTGCGCGAGTTCGCTTCCGGTGCCGTGCCACTCATCTTGGTGCAGCGATCCGAGATGGCGCTGACGTTCCCCGAGGAGCCACCTGGCGGAGGTTGTTGCCGCACCGGACCTGCCGTCCTCCTGAAGTTGAGCATTTCGGTTGATTCGAGCGACGAACTGCTGACGCGTCTCCAGCTCACCTTGCATGTCGAACCGGAGCATGTGAGACGCGTAGGCATACCGCTGCCGCCACCCGCGTCGCGACGCAGACGGCTCGATGAAGTACGACAACGTGATTCGTAGCCGAACCGGCGCAGACCCAAGTTCTTCAAGTGCTTCTGTAGGCCACGGAAGCGTGTGCAGTCGGAAGCGCCGCATCGAGTAGTTGCTGCCATCGAACGGCACGAACTGATCTTGAGTGACCAGGGTGACTGCGCGCCGCGATGAATTGAGAACGGAGTCCTCTGCCGGGACGCCCCACCCGTAGCGCCGGAGCTGTCCGAGGCGAATGGCTTTCGTCTGGTCAGCTTGGACTTTAAGGGCCATCGCCGGAGTCCATTCCGCCTCATGGGTCAGTAGGCCACGGATCGACTCCGGCCAGTAGTCGGGGTATCGCTCCATAGCCAATGCTGCCAGACGTGCCGCTTGGGCCGTCGCGGCACTCGTGGCGTTGGCGGAGGCCAGTGCGACGTTGTTGCTGTTCCCAGTCGACCGCAGAGACAGGCTGGGGAGCTTGGGTTCGAACATTTGGGCGCCGTCGGTGAGGACGTTGCCGCCCTCCATACAGATGTCAGGCTTGATGGGCGCGCTACGGTGTCGAAACAACATCGACGTTCGGCTGTGGGGCGAGAGATCACCAGGCTTTGCGAGTGGTGTCCAGCCTTTGTACTGAGGATGCTGCGGCGCTTCAGCCAAGTCAGTGAACGCGCCAACCGTCAACGCGTTCCATGATTGAGCGGGATCCTCGATCGCAGCAAGGTCGGAGTTGTCGCCGTGTTCCAACATGTAGGAGTCGACGTTGCCCGCAGCGACGACGATGAGGCGTGCGACATCGGGATCCGGCTCCGAGATCAGTCGGAAGTGGTCACCGTCGCGATTGGTTTCCGTGCCGACAGCAAGGGCATCGACGGCAGCGGACCACAGTGTGGGGTCCCCGGGGTTGTCAGGCTTGGTGCTCAACGTGAGGGCGAATACGCGTCGACGTGCAGCAGCGATTTCCGGGAGTGCCACCGCCTGGATCGTGGCGCTTCCGTAGTCCAAAGGATCGATCTGCGCCTCGTCGGGGCCCGGCTTCATGCGCACGGACTCCAGGCGATGCCGGAGCTGAACCGGGTCATTGCTCTGCAGGTCCGCGTCTAACCGATCACCGAATAGCGCGAGGCCGGCCATCGAGGTACCGTGCCCGCGCGGATCCATGTCCGCTCCCGAAGCGCCGACGATGGTGTGTAGGTCCTCTGGCGCGAGGGATGCCTCGATCAGGACGTGGCTACGCAGCACGCCTGTGTCCAAGTGGCACACTGCTGGTGCGCTACCGTCGGCGAAAATCAAGCGTTCGGCCAAGTCTTGGACGTATTCGTCCTGTCCAGCGGGAGGAAGGTCCTCGATCGTCTCGATGAACTCTGGCCTGCGGATCTCCGCCAGCGGCACGCGTGTGAACGGCAGCGGTTCGAGTTGGCTCCAGGTAGCCTCGACCCACACCACGAAGCGGTCACGGAACTGGATCGACCGAGGCAGCATCCGAAGCTGGTAGGTGTTCACAAACCCGTTGATGGCTTCGATATCGCCACTGGAGGTGTCCAGCCAGAGTTCCCACCAGTGCTGTCCCCGCTGCGGTGGGTCACCGTCAGACGTCCAGAGATCAGCGAGAACGGCTTTGCGGATCCGGGAGATGTTGGCGACGAGGTCTTGGTTCGGCGGCTGCCCTGTCTTGGTGAGGCCACTGAGGTAGTCCTCGAACAGCTTCATGAACGCGGCGCGGTGCGCGTCGGCCACCCACACCGTCGCCCGTTCTGGGGCGGTCTCCGTAGCTGGCCGGACCGACAGCAGGAGCCAGCGGGGCTGCTTCGGCTGTTTCCGGTGGGTGGTCATTCGGTTCAGCGACTCGAGTTTCAGGGGATACGACGCGCCCTCGCCTTCGAGGACAATGATTGTTCCCTGCGCGGTGAGCTCATTGTCGGCGAGTTGGAAGTCCCCACGTTCGCCATCAAGTTCACCGAACGTATCGGATAGCTCTTGGTTGCGCGCAGCTCCGTGAGTACCGCGGTTGACTGTTCGGCGTTTGAATCCGCCACCGCCGCTGTCTCCGGAGTAGCGGTCGAAGCTCTCGGCAGTGGCGTACCCCTGGACGTAGAGGTGGTCGAGTGCCTGGTCATGGTCAGGCAATAGTGGCCGATCGCCGCGCGTTCAACGCTGCAATGAGATCGTCGCGCTCCACCATCGCATCACCCCGCATCAGGACCGCCTTGGCTGCCGATTCCGCAGCCTTCACCAGGTCCGCATGACTTAGTCCGTCCGTGTACTCGCCAAGCTTGGCCAGGCTTGATCTCTCGATCAGCGAGCCCAGCCGGGCACGCATCACGGCAGTGGCTTGCCGAGCGTCAGGGAGGGTGTAATCCAGCACCGCGTCGAAGCGCCGGAACAGCGCCTTGTCAAGGATGGATCGGTGGTTCGTCGCTGCGATTACGATCGATTCGGGGCTGGAGTTCTCGAGGAACACAAGAAACGAGTTCAGTATTCGTCGGGCCTCGCCGACGTCGTTCCCTGAGCGGTCCGCGCCGAGCGCATCGAACTCATCGAAGAGGTAGACGCCACGTTCCGCAGCCACGGCATCGAATACGATGCGCAGTTTCGCCGCAGTTTCACCCATGAACTTGCTGAGCAGGGCATCCAAACGGACGGTGTACATCGGCAGGGACAGCTCGGTGGCAAGGACCGATGCGGTCATCGTCTTTCCGGTTCCCGGCGGCCCGACCAAGAGTAGGCGGTGCGATGGCGCGAACCCGTGCTCAAGCAGATTCTTCCGCTGACGCTGCTCGGCGAGCAGCTGCTTGATCTGAGCGGTCCGTTCCGACGGCGCCACCAGTTCACGCAGGTGAACCTGGGGATGCGATGCTTCGACAAGCTCGGCCAACTCGCCACGAACTCGTGGAAGTGCGGTGACGTTTGCAAGGGGGGCGCGTTCACGCGACGCGTCGACTGCTTTCTTTATGTTGTCGGCCAGGACGTGGTGCCCTTGCCGGGCCTCGCGTGCCGCGATCTGCAGTGCGACGGAATAGAAAGCGGCGTCGTCGCCGGCAGCGTGATTGCGAACCATCGCCGTGATGTGCTCGCCGAGGCCAGCCATGACGCCTCCCTTCTGGCGGAATGTGCTGCGTAGCGTAGATCGTACGGTCTGACGCTGCGTGCGAAGCCGATACCTGGCCGAATAAGTCTGTGCGGCATCAAGCCGAAGGAAGGATCCACGGCTGCTCGCGGCGCTCCCGCAGCGGCAGCCGCACGCATCTGGTGTCAGGAAATCAGGGGAAGCGCTGCCTTGATGATCACCTTCCCGACTTCGGTGCCGGCCGCGGTCGCGATCGAAGTCATCGCAGCGGTAGCCAACGTCTTGAGCCGACCCGGGGACGGGGAATCAGAGTTCGATTCACCGCGGATGTCCGACACTAGCTCTTCGGCGGCGGCGCGGGCCTGTTCATCTGTGACCGCGGGAAGGACCTGTTCGATCGCATCGGCGAGGGTTCGCGCTTGTTCCACCCTCTGTCGGACATTGACAGTCTGCGTGGCGCCGGGACTGTTGAACGCGACGGCGACACCGCTGCTGCCCTCGATGTGCAGGTACGGGCTCTGCACCTCGGCGACGCCGGGAAGGTCTCGCACCGACTTGCCCGACGCCGCGTACTTCTCTCCATAGGGGGTCAGCTTCGGCCTGAGGACGATCCTCTGCATTGTGCCGGTACCGTCGACGTAGCCCTCCTCCATTAGCCACTCCAGCGCGGCGTTCACCTCCTCGCGAGTGACTTCAGAGCCAGACCAAGAAGTTGCCTCCATGAAGGCAGCCGGTTTCGCCTCTGCAATGGTGGCTCCTTCGAGCCGCAGCTCGTATAGCCACGCCAGCACGCCGTCCCGTAGATTCCACAGCCGCTCGGCCTTGTTCATGGCGGTCCCTCCCCTGCTTGCCGGTGACGGATCAGCGTAACTGTGCGGTCCGACAACAACGGGCGCTCAGGACGAGGGCGCGTTCGCCCGCGAGTGCCCGCCCGAACGCCGCCACAAAACCTTTGCTGCCCGATCGACGGGAACCGGAATGCACGCCGACACTGACGCGGCACGTCCATCGCCACCGACATGGGATAGGCCGTGCTGGTCAAGATGATGCGCTCACGCCTCAGCTCGGCGGTCCGTGTCGGCATCAGCGCGTATCCAGTCTCCAGGTTCCTCGCTATGCCACCGTCATTGCACTGGACCACGCCGGGCGTGTCCGGCAGGGTCATCCCGGTCGGCGGCCATACGATCAGAGACGTGCCCACCCATGGGCGCGCGGCGGCGCAGATTCGAAACAGCGAGCTGATTGATTACCGGCCCGCTGAGGGTGAACCTGTCGCTCAAATTCCGGCCGACGAGCTGTGGTCAGTGCCGTTCGAGAAATGCGCCCCGATCCGCAAATCCTCGACGTACAAGGGGCAGAAAAACTTCACCGGCGAGTGGTGGTGCTCGACTACAGAGTCGCACATCTCATTCGAGTCGTGGGTTGAACGGGATTTTCTGATCGCGGCCGACTTCGATCCAGACATCATTGGAATATCCGTACAGCCCTTCGCTTTTCGCTTCGTTTCGGTCGCAGGCAAACAGCGGCAGCACACACCTGATGTGTTCCTCCGAACCAGATCCGGAGACGGCGTCGTCGTGAATGTTCGACCAGACCGACTCGTGGACGGTGACGCTCGCGAGGCGTTCGAATCGACCATTGCGCTGTGCGGGCGTACTGGGTGGACCTACCGCCGTGTTGGAGATCAGCCTCCGATCCGAGCCGCGAACTTGCGCTGGCTCGCTGGCTACCGGAACCCGCGAAATCGACGGCAGGACGTCGTTACCAACCTAACCTCGCTACTGGTCTACAGCCCGAAGACAATCGGCGAAGCGGCCCTCGCGGCAGGCGAGCCGATATTGGTACTGCCTACTCTCTATCACCTGCTCTGGACGCACGAGATCGACATCGATGTCGACTCGGCGCCGATCGGTGAACACACGCTGATCCGGTTGGCCACATGATGACTGCTGAGCCGGCCAGAATCGCCATCGGCGACTTTTGTCGCTACGACGGCAAGTTCTGCGAGCTGGTGGCGATCGACGGAATGATAGCGAAGCTACGTCGCGAGGACGGTCAGCTCGCAGCAGTCAAGATTGCGGACTTGTTCGCGGACAATTCATTCGACGTCCTATCCCCCAGCGTTCGTCGCCGCCCAATCCCACCCGACTACTTCTCCGCGCTGCCGAGGCGGGTCCAGGAGCGCGTCCTCTGGCTCGAGCACCACATCTCCGAAGTGGTCGACGGGATACCAGTCGGCTCACCGCCGCGGACCACTCCGCGCAACGGATACGACATTCGATCGACATCACTCGGACAGCGAGAACGCAACAAATGCTCCGAACTTGATGCCGCTGGAACGCCATTGGGCCTGAAGTACTTTCAAGAACTCCGTCGGCGTTACGAACGATCCGGCGTTGCCGGGCTGGTTGACGGCCGCCTTCACCGTAGGCGCTCGCCAACCCGCCGGGTCGATAGTCGCTACGTGGGCGTGCTGTTGGAGGTGCTGAACGAGAACGAATTGCAGTCGACGCGCACAGAGATTGCCATGAAGTGGCACGTGGACCGGCGAGTGGTCGACAAATTCGGCGACGGAGTGAAACTACCTTCTCACACCACATTTCATCGGTTGATGAAACAGCTCCCCCAAGCGCGTCACGCCACTGGATCCGCACGAACCCGGCAGACGAAGAACCATCAGCCGGAGGGCGTGTTCGGTAAGGTCGTCGCGAGCCGTCCCGGGGAGTGGATGCAAATCGACACCACGCCGTTCGATGTCGGCATCCGGCTCGATGAGTCGGTGAGGGGTCGGGTGGAGCTGACGGGCCTCGTCGACGCTGCGACGCGCACAATCGTCGCGGCGGTTCTCCGACCTACGACGAAGGCAGTAGACGCATCCCTTCTTGTCGCGAAATCGATGACGCCGGAACCTATGCGGCCAGGATGGATCGATGCCGTCCGAATGTCGAACTCGGTCCTGCCCTACCACGCAATGCGGTCTGTCGATGACAGACTCGAGCACACTGCTGCCCGCCCCGTCATCGTTCCCGAGAACATCGTGTACGACAACGGCGCCGTCTATCTGTCGAGCACCTTCCGCTCTGCATGCCGATCGCTCGGGATCAGCATGCAGCCTGCACACAAGGACGAGCCTACCGATAAGCCGATCGTCGAACGCACCCTGGGATCGGTCAAAACCCTTTTCGCACAATACGTCACGGGCTACCTCGGATCATCGGTCGAGAACCGAGGCAAGAACGCCGAGCAGAACGCAGTATTCTCGCTGCAAGAGCTTCAGGATCTGCTGGACGAATGGATCGTCGTCGCCTGGCAGAACAGACCCCACGATGGACTGCGGGACCCCTTGAACCCGCAACGAAAGCTGACCCCGAACGAGAAGTACGCGTCCATGCTCGCCGTCAGCGGATATATCCCCGCGCCGTTGACCTCCGACCAATACATCGCACTCCTACCCAGCCTGTACCGGACGGTGACAGCCGCAGGCATCACCATCGACTACCGGACCTACGACAGCGACGACTTGGACGCTGCGCGGGGTGAGATCTCCGGGGTACCCGGCAAGGGCACGCAGTGGCAGGTCCACTACGACCCCTACGACGTCAGTCGCATCTGGGTTCGCAACCACCACGGCGAGGGCTACCTGATGGCCTGCTGGACGCAGCTCCACACCGCACCGCAGCCGTTTGGGTCGTCACTGTGGGAGCATGCACGTCAACTCGAGACAAGTCGAGGAGAGCGGCGAACCTCGCAAGAGGCGATCACGGCCGCAGTCGAGGACCTCTTGGGACGTGCGTCCGTGGCGCCCGAGCCGGCGACCCGGCGTCGGCGCACCGCAAAGGACCGCCGAGCCATCGCGCGTACACGGGCGGCGGCGGAGTTACCACCCACAGTGCCACCAGCAGAGGAAAAGCCGACGCCCCATTTGTCTCCGGCGGAGGACGACGATATCGCCGACGTCATCCCACTACCCGTATTCGACGCCGAGAAGGAGTCCGACACATGGTGATTCGAAGATGACCGTCGATGAGCAGGCGGCCGAGCCCGACCTCGACCCCCGCCAGCTGCCGTCAGTAACGCTTGATGGTTGGCGCAGATTCGTCGACGCCAAGCCCGCAATATTTGACCTACCCGATCACGATTACTACAGCACGCTCACCGGTGCGGAGAAGCTCGCATTCGATGACCGACGCATGGCCTACCACTCGGAGTTGGTCATAATCGAGACGTCAACGGTCCGCCACATCACCCGCCAGGGCCGGCTGTTGACTCTGCTCAATCAACGTGAATGCGGCGCCCGCCGATCCATGATCGTGTCAGGGCCGTGGGCGAGCGGCAAGACCACCACCATAAAGTTGCTCGGAAAGATCCACGAGCAGAACGTACGCCGCCGGTATCCCGGCCAGGACCGGATACCTGTCGTCTACATCACGACACCGCCGAAAGGCTCGCCCCGCAAGCTCGCTTCAGAGTTCGCCAACTTCCTCGGACTGAACCGCCCCAGGTTCTCCGCCGCTTTTATACGGGTTGCGGCTCTCGGTTGGGGGTCGCGTAATGGGCTTGCTCGAACTCCACGGGGGTCATCATCTCAAGGCTGCTGTGCAGGCGCCTGGTGTTGTACCAGTCGACCCAGCCGGCGGTGGCGTACTCGACGTCTCCGATGTTGCGGTAGGGGCCGGCGTGGAAGATCGTGGTGCGGATGCACTCGGTCTTGTACAGCCCGATTACGCACTCCATCAACGCGTTGTCGTAGGCGTCGGCTACCGACCCGATCGAGGGCAAGATGCCCTCCTCGGCAAGGTGGTCGGTGAAAGTGATCGAGGTGTATTGCGACCCGGCATCGGCGTGACCGATGAGCTCTCCGCGGACCACGGGGTGACCCTCACGGTCGCGCTGCCACAAGGCCATGCGTAGCGGCACGTCGACCAGCTCGACCGCCTTAGTGGGTGCCACTGAGTGTGGTCACCTGACTTGGCCCCACTTTGGTCGGTGTTCTTCACCAATTTTGGCCCCGGTGGGTGGGTGAGCGTTTCCGGCCGGGTGGGGCGGTGTGTCGTCACGAATTTTGGCCCCACCCTCGTTCAGATCGTTCCTGTCGCGCCGTCGTCGCTGGCGGTCGTCAGGGAGGTCGGTCAGGATGCGGTCACGCGTGGAACTGTTCGAGAAGATCAGGAGGGACCGGCGGCGGGAGGGCTTATCGATCCGTGAGTTAGCGGATCGCCATGGCACCCATCGCCGGACGGTGCGCCAGGCTCTGGCTGATGCGGTGCCTCCGCCGCGCAAGGCTTATCCGCCGCGGCCCCGGCCGGCGATCGAGGCGTGGGTGGCGGTGATCGATGCCTGGCTGATCGCCGATAAGGCTGCTCCGCGCAAGCAACGCCACACTGCGCGGCGGATCTGGCAGCGTCTGGTCGCCGAGCATGGGGCTACGTGTTCGGAGGTGACGGTGTCGCGTTACGTCGCTCGTCGTCGGGTCGAGCTGGGGTTCGATCAGCAGGAGGTGTCGGTCCCGCAGAACCATGAGGCCGGTGCGGAAGCCGAGGTCGACTTCGGCGAGTTCTACGCCACGATCGCCGGGCTGGTGGTGAAGTGCTGGATGTTCGTGATGCGACTGTCGCATTCGGGCAAAGCATTTCACGTCGCGTTCGCGACCCAGGCCCAGGAGGCGTTCCTGGAGGGCCACGTCCTGGCTTTCGAGCACTTCGGCGGGGTGCCGGTCCGGATTCGCTACGACAACCTCAAGCCCGCGGTGATCCGGGTCCTCAAGGGCCGTGACCGCGCGGAGTCCGAACGGTTCACCGCGCTGCGCAGCCACTACGGGTTCGACTCGTTCTTCTGCCGCCCCGGGGTCGACGGGGCCCATGAGAAGGGCGGTGTGGAGGGCGAGATCGGCCGGTTCCGGCGCCGCCACCTCGTCCCCGTCCCCAAGGTCGCCTCCTTGGCTGAGCTCAACGAGCTGATCGCGGCCGCCGACGTCCTCGACGACGACCGGGTGATCACCGGCCGCCCGATCACCGTCGGGGCGGCGTTCACCGCCGAAGCCAGCGCCTTGATGCAGTTACCGGCCGAGGGGTTCGACTGCGCGAGGCTACTGCACGCCCGTGTCGACAACCGGGCCAGAGTGTCTGTGCGGCAATGCTTCTACTCGGTGCCAGCCCGTTACGCCGGGCGGCGTCTGCCGGTGCGTCTGGCCGCGCGGGGTGTCGAGATCTATGACGGTCCCCGCCTGGTGGCCTGCCACGAACGCGCGGTCGGACGCTACGTGGAGGTCTTGTGCCTGGATCACTATTTGGAGGTTCTGGCGACCAAGCCCGGAGCGCTGCCCGGGGCGACCGCCCTGGCCCAAGCCAAGGCCCGCGGGGTGTTCACCATGAGCCATCAGTCCTACTGGGATGCCGCCCGAACCGCTCGCGGCGATGGCAAGGGGACCCGCGCCCTGATCACCATCCTGTTGGCACACCGCAGCCTGCCGGCGGCCGCGCTGATCACCGCGATGGACCGCGCGGTCACCTCGGGATGTCTAGATCCCGAGGCGGTGATCATCGACGCCCGCCGCGACACCATCCCACAAGCGCCGATCGCCGCGATCGGCGCCCTGGCCCGCTACGACCGGCCGGCACCCTCGCTGACCGATTACGACGACCTGTTGACCGGAAGTGACTCATGACCACCACCACAACCCCGGCGACCGCTGATGCCGCCGCGCAAGCCTCCATCGGTGCGGCCGCCCGCGAACTGCATCTGCCCACGGTGCGCACCGAGTCGGCTCGTCTGGCCGAGATCGCCGGCCGGGAACGCCACACCCATCTGCGCTACCTCGCCGAAGTGCTGGCCGCCGAGGTCGATGACCGCACCGAACGGCGTCGCGCACGACGCATCAACGACGCCAAGTTCCCGCGGCTGAAACGGTTGGCGGAGTTCAACATTGACGCCGTACCCGCCATCACACCAGCCCTGCTGGGGCAGCTGGCCGCCGGGCATTACATGGATGCCGGCGAGCCGGTCGTGCTGCTCGGGGACTCCGGAACCGGCAAATCGCATCTGCTCATCGGGCTCGGACTGGCCGCCTGCGAACAAGGCCGCCGAGTCCGATACGTCACCACCGCCCAACTGGTCAACGAACTCGTCGAAGCCGCCGACGAACACGTCCTGTCCCGCGTCGTAGCCCGCTACGGACGCCTGGACCTGCTCTGCCTCGATGAACTCGGATACGTCCAAATCGACCCTCGCGGAGCAGAACTGCTGTTCCAAATCATCACCGAACGCGAAGAACGCGCCTCAGTGGCCATCGCCACCAACCTGCCCTTCAGCGAATGGGGCACCGTCTTCCCCGACCCCCGCCTCGTCGCCGCCATCGTCGACCGCGTCACCTTCAACGCCCACATCCTCGAGACCGGCACCAAGTCCTACCGACTACGCACCAGCAAGACCGCCACCCGAGCCAAACGCGCGGACTGACCCAAGCTGGGGCCAAAATTCATGACGACGGTGGGGCCAAATCACTTGACGAAACGCATGCCACGTTCCACGCGATGATCTTCTGGGCGAACACGTCGAGGATGAACGCGACGTAGACAAATCCAACCCAGGTGCGGGCGTAGGTGAAGTCCATGACCCAGGTGCGGTTGGGTGCTTGGGCCGTG
>NZ_JBTBFV010000091.1:0-13693 GCF_054786995.1 Mycobacterium sp. ZZG | reverse complement strand
GGATCGTCGCCGCGCCCACCCCTCCAACTCGGCCCGCTCGTCAGTGGTCAAGACAATCTTCGCGGCATGAGGTGTCGGCACAACCCAGTCTAACAACTAGATCGCAATTAATGACTCAGGACACTAGCTGCCCTTGATCGCGCCTGCCCACGACGCTTTACCCGCACCGCCTCCACCGTTGGTGGAACCCTGCTGGAGGTTCGGCGCTGGCGTTCTCGGCTGGCGGGCGAAACCGTAGTCAGCCACGACCGCAGCGAGGGTGCTCACGATCTTCTCGGCGTCGGGGATGCCGTTGTCGTCCAGCAGGTTGCCCATGTCGGCGGCGACCAGTTCGGCGACCCTTGGGGCGTATCCGCTGCCAGCCACGACCGAGGACACGATGGCCTGTCGGGTGCGGGTCAGGGTGTCGGCCAATTCGTCGCGCTGGCGTTCGGCGTCGCGCAGGCGCAGCCGGTAACGCTTCTCCCGGTTGGTGCGTCTGCCGTCGTCGTCGTGCTCGTCGTCCTGGTCATCGTCGTGCTGGTCGTCGTCGGGTTCGCTCGCTGGCGGGCGGTTGTCGTCCGTGCTGGCAGGTCCAGGGTGGCCGGCCTGGGCGTCGGGCGGCGAGTCCTGCTGTCCAGCAACATTGTTCGCATTGTCTGTCACTGTCATGGTTCCAGTCCTTCCAGGGTGGCCGGTATCTGCGGCCATGATCTGCGCCGCACGCCGTCTGTGAGCCACTGCACGCGGGTGTGCAGAACCTCGGGCAGCTCGTAGCCGAGGTGGGCGAGCAACGCGCGCTCGGTCGGCGTCGCGGGCCGCTCGGTGGTCACGTTTGACCGCCAATGTCTCGCGCGAAAATCCGCGTCGGCCCGAGAATCTTCGGCGTTCTGCACCACGGGCGGCAGGTGGTCGAACACGAGGATGCCGCGTGCTGGGCAGGGTCGGTGAGCACCGATACCCGACAGGTCAACATTGTCAGTCATAGTGCCTCCGTTGCGGTTTCGTCGTCGTCCCCATCATCCGCGCGCACGATGCCGCGTATCTCCCCGGCGACGACGCCTGTAAGACCGCGCTCCGCGCTTGCCCAGCGGTCGCAGGCGGTGATCACTGGGCACCGCGCGCATATCGCTTTCGCCTCCCCGATGCGGCGGCGGTCGGAGAAAACACCGGCCTTGCGGATGCAGGCCGCACCCGGCAGCGCGGGCACGCCGCGCAGAATCTCGGCGATCAGCCCGACTGTGCCCGGTTCCGCGACCGTCAGACGGGCGCTCATGCGGCACCGCCGATCCCGTAGTGGCGGCGCAGCCCCGGCCAGAACGCGGCGTGATCGTCGCCGAGCCAGCCGCGCACACATTGGCCAGTGAGGCAGACGGCGCACCACGCGAAGTTCATCGGCGCGAACACCGAGCCGGAGATGATCATGTCGGCGCGCTCGGTGTCGCCCTCGGTGAGGGCCTGCACGGTGCTGACGACCTCCAGGTTGAGAATCACCTGCCGGTCGTCGGCCCCGTGCTGGA
Source organism: Mycobacterium sp. ZZG (assembly GCF_054786995.1). NCBI lineage: Bacteria > Bacillati > Actinomycetota > Actinomycetes > Mycobacteriales > Mycobacteriaceae > Mycobacterium > Mycobacterium sp. ZZG. Next base: position 12,194 of record NZ_JBTBFV010000091.1, on the reverse strand, counting down.
GGGCGAGTTCCTGGACCTGGGCGCGCAGCTCGGCGAACCGTTCCGGCGCACCCTCACCGGACAGCACGAATGCCAGCACGGCCAGCGCGGCGTGCTGGAGGTGCCGGTGGTCGGCGTCGGTGGTGTGCAGCAGGGACAAGGCGGCGGTGGTGTCCTGCATGGCGACGAGCTGGGCGGCGTCGATCACCAACGCGGAAGCGTCGCGGTCAGTCATCATCGGGTCTCCTCGGTGTCCATCGTGCCGAGCGAGCGCGACACCTGTTCTCGCTCATCTGCGCACGAGACTTGCTCGGCGATTGCGTGGAATCAGTTGGTGTGCCCGATGTTTCACAGCCGGGGAAACAGGGGTGCAGGCTCGGGCAGCCTGGACAGCGGTACCCGTTCACGGGTGGTCCTCCGCGCCGGTAGTGAACAGTGTCGTATCTGTCGGAAGTGTCGTATTCGCTGGTGAGCGGGTAATTCCGTTCGTCGTGTTTCCGACACTTCCGACAGGTGGTGTCGGATTCGGTTGCCCGTAATCTGCGCCCTGGTCTGCACTTTCGACAGTTCCGACACTTTCGACAGGTGCATACGTACCCCGGCTCACCTTGCTGATGTACTGGTCGTCGGTGAGCCGCTGGAGCACCTTCCCGGCGCTGTTGTTGTCGATGCCGAGGTGCTCGGCGAGTTCAGCCGGGGTGGTGGTGGACCGGGAGTTCACGAACTGCAAGGTGTCCATTGACCGGCTGCCCAACCGCGACTGCTGGTCGCGCTCGGCGCGCGTGGCAACCGTGGCGGCAGCGTCGAGGATGTCCATGCCGTCGAGCGACCAGATGCCGTCGTCGGTCTTGACGGCGTATTCGTTCTCGGCGATGTCACGGCCCGTCACGGCTAGCACACCCTCGGCGCTCTTGCGCTTGCGCGAGAGCACGAGAACGTAGTCAGCCGATCCTGCGATTCCCTGTGTGCCCGAGAGGGTGTCGAGCCAGTCGTCAGCCTTCATCTTGCGGGTGTGGTGGACGACGAGCAGCGCAGCACCCGGCACCGCGTCGATGACGGTCTTGAGTTTGCCGCCGAGCTGATAGTCAGCGATGTACGGGTCATCGCCTGCACGCCGCTGCGGGCGCGCCTTCCCGAGGGTGTCGAGGATGACCAGCGGCGAGGTCTCGTCGCCGATGTGCAGCTCCAGCCACTCGGTGATCGTGGAGATGACGCGCCCCGGCTTCACCTTGGTCAGGATGTGCAGCCGAGCCGGGAGCGGCTGGCCGTGGTTCAGTCGGCGCATACGCGCCTGGAGTCGCCGGGGTCCGTCCTCCAGCGCCAGCAGCAGGACGTGCCGCGCCTGCACGTTGATACCGCCGAGCACGGTGCCGCCTTGGGCGCAGCCGAGCGCGATTTCACCGGCGAGCCAGCTCTTGCCCGCCTTGGGTGGACCGGCCAGAATCCCGAACCCCTCCACCACAAGGTGCGGTACGTGTTCGACCAGCGGGTCGAACGTCATGGCGTCGAGCTGGGCTGCCGACAGTAGTTCGGCGAGAAGGGAGTCGGATTGCTGCCCGTTCGCGGTCGCGCGTTCCGATCCGGTACCGGCTGGCCGCTCGTCATCGTCCTGGGCGGCGTTGTCAGGCGGTTCGGCAGGCGGCGGCACGTCGGCATACGGGTCGCTGCCGTTCGTGCCGCAGAGTGTGCCGTGCCCAAGCTCCAGCGCGGCGACCAGAGGACGCGGCGAGTTGTCGTACACCTCGCGCCCGTCGTCCAGGACACCGAGCAGCTTGCGGCTCACGCGGCACGCTCCGAGCAGCCGCCATGCAGACGTTGCGCCAGCAGCCGATCCCGGCCACCGCGCCGCCACAACCGGCGCGCGACATCGACGGGCACAGCGGGACTCAGCCCGCAGTCGAGCAGATGCAGCGCAGCTGCGGACCACCCGTCAAGCTGATGCCCGGTCACCGGCTGCACGCCGTCGTGGCGGTAGCACGGCCACGGGTCGCGGCAGCCGCACGCCAGCGGCTCCGAGCGGTGGGCGGCGTCGCGCCGTCGCGCAAGCTGGGCCGGAACGTCGTCCGATCCTCGGTCTAGCATTGGGCTTGTCCTTCTTCCCTTGGACTCATTGAGACCCCGGCGCGACGACCTACCCGCGCCGGGGTCTCGTTTCTCAGTCGGTGGATGCGCCGTCGACCCGGCCCCGCAGCGCCGACAGGACCTCGGAAGGCCGGTCGGACAGCGACACCACGTAGGCCAGCAGCTCGACGGACTCCAGCAGCATCACCGCTACCGGCACCCCGGCTGACCGCAGAATCTCGGTCATGCGGTCGGGGTCGCCGCTGACACGCGCCTCGGTTGAGTCCAGCACCGCGTGAGCGGCTACGGTCTGCTGCGCTCTGAACATGGCTCGGCGTGCCTCCACTAGTTCGGGGTCATCGGGGCTGCGCACACCTCGGGCAAGTCCGGCGACGCGGGCGCGGTGATGGGCAACGTCCTTGGCAATGTTGCGTTCCTGCTTGCGGCGTTCACGCCGGTTAGCTGCTGTCTGGGTCATGCCAGCCATGCTAAGCAGCGGCGATGACTAGACATATTGAGCAGCAACATGATTCGGGACAATGATGGTCAATGCTGGCACGCGAGGGCGGCGGCGTGTATTCGCTGCCATCGTGAGCCGTCGACAAAACCGCTGGTCAACGTCTGTCCACCTGGTCAAAGGTGAGGTTTCAGTGAGAGTTTCGCGCTTCAGCCGTCCCAGGCCAGGGACTAGCGCGCCGGGGTCGTGTCCATGTCGTAGTGCGAGTTCGTCCTGATGGTGCAGACCGGCTGGCAGGGGAAGTCCATCTACGGGGTGATCTCGGACCCGATCCTGTCGTTGGCGATCTCGGACCCGGCCCTGTAGTTGGTGACCGAGAAGTAGTTGGTGACCGGGAAGTAGGAGAAGGTCATCTACAGCGGCGGGAGAAGGTGGTCTAGACGTTCCTCGGCGTGTCGACAGCACGGCGTGTCGCCACCCGTGGAGAAGCGTTGCCGCGCAGACGATTACCGTCAGGCGTTCGTCACTCGATGACTAAGGGCAAGCTGGTGAGCTGCGGATACCGGGTGCGTAGAGCGTTGCTAGAGTGCATCCGCTGATTGCCGGTCATGGACACGAAACCTGTTGGTGGACATATGCGTAACAAGATCAGCGAGCTAGTCGGGCGCGGTGTGTACGGTCGCGGCCATCAAGTTCCGCTAAAGCACCGGAGTTTCACAATGGCTCAGCGCCGATACGTCTCGATCCAGGACGCCGCGAAATATCTCGGCGTCACCGACCGCACCATCCGCGCCATGATCAGCGACGGCAGGCTGACCGGATACCGCAACGGCACCCGCCTCGTGCGGGTCGACCTCAACGAGGTGGACGCCAGGATGACGGCGTTCGGCGGCGGGGCGTCGGCGTAGGCAGTCGCTACTGCCCAAGCGCGATCTTGGAGAGCGCCGACGCGATGACCTGGTCGCGCCCCTGCGCCGCGTGCTGGTACCGCATCGCCGCCTGGGGCGTGGAGTGACCCAGACGGGCCATCAGCTCGGCCAGCGTGGCACCTGTGGCGGCAGCCAGTACGGCACCGGAATGCCGAAGATCGTGGAATCGAAGATCGCCACGGTCGGCGGTGTTGCGGGCCTTGTAGTAGTGCCGGTAGAACGTCGCGGGCGCTAGGTGCCCGCCATTCTTGGCGGGGAACAGCAGCGCGTTCGACCCGCCGTTGACATGCACCGCGAGGTGGTCGCGGATCACGGGCACGAGATGGGGCGGGATGGCTACGTCGCGGATTCCAGCGTCGGATTTGGGCGGTCCGATCTCGAATCCATTCTTAGTGCGACTCACGGCGCGTTCTACCCGAATAACCCCGGTGTGGACGGTCTCCCCCTCGGCATCCACGGTCGTCGTCAACACGATGTCTTTGCGGCGCAGCTCGGTCAGCTCACCGAAGCGCAGAGCGCACCACGACGCCAACAGAATCATGGCCTTGTACTGTTCGGGCATCTCCGTGGTGATCTTCTCGATCTCGGGCAGCGCGGCGGGCCTGATCTGCTTGACCCGCTTCGTGCTCCCTGCTCCTCGGATCGCGCACGGGTTGGCGCTGATCTTGCCGTCGCTTGCCGCAGTTCCCAGGATCGTGCGCAGCAGGCCGTAGGTGTGCGACCGCAATGTTGGGGTGCCGGTGGCGAACGTGGCGTACCAGGAACGCACATCGTCGACGGTGATCGAGGTCAACGGCAGCGACCCGAACGGCCCGATCAGGTGGCGCTCCAGCAGCACCTCGTAATGCTCACGGGTGCGCTGCTTGATGTCGCGCTGCTTGACCCAGTTGCGGGCGTAGTCCGCGAACGTGATCCGCGTGATCTTCGGCGCAGCCTCCGGTGGCGTCCACGCCTTGCTGATGATCTCGGCCTGTTGCAGAGCCAGCCAGCCGCGCGCATCGGCCTTCGCCAGGAACGTCGTCGGGGCCTTGTAGCGGCGTCCATCGGGGCCGTAGTACATGGCCCGGTAGCGCCCGCTGGGAAGCTGCTGGACTGTGCCGAATGTGCCTGCCTGCCGGGTCTTGCGACCCTCACCGCGCGCCATGCTGACCTCCGTGAACTGACCTCGTCGCGTGAACTGGGAGGAACCCAGCTCTCAGTTCATGCACTGAACGTGAACTGATACAGCACACTTTACTGCCGCGAGCTTCCACATGGCTCCGCTAAAGAAAAGTGATGTCGATGCAGCTCAATGATGGTTTGTGCTGCTCAACTCCATTGAGGGTAGCAAACATGAAATAGGATTCAATCCCAGTATCGCGCACCACGTTCAGCAACAGGCCCGGGCTCGTCCCGGGCCTTTTTCGTTCCCCGGTCCGACTGCCCTCCACCACATTTCGAACATATGATCGAAGGCGTGGCGATGCAGAAAATCGGGCATGGCGGTCAACCTCTCCGCCCGGTCTTCCGGCGCGTCCACCCCCCACGACCCGTCCTGGTCGACCTGGTCGCACTGTTCCCTCGCGAACCGCACTGCGAGGGTCGCTACCACCCGAACGGCCTGCAGATGGATTCGATCGTCGAGGGCCAGCTCAAGTGCTGGGGCCTCAGCGAGCAGGGCCGGTGGTGGGGACTGGTCACCTACCCCATCAAGCACGGCAGCGAGAAGGATCCGGTGACGCACTGGGTGCCGGCGTCGGTGCTGCGACTCAGATAGCAGAGGACAAGTCGAACTCACCGGTGTCGCCGGCTGAGTTTTCGAAGCAGAGACCTAACTGTCTATTAGGTCTCTCTCAGGTTCGGGCCATAGCTTCGTCAGTGTTCGGTTGATTCAACCGTCAAGACGAACCCGATACGCTCGGCCCGCCACCAACCCCCCGGGTGGCGGGCCGAGATCGTCGTCAGGACCGAAACCTCACAGCGCCCCCGCCCCACCCGCTAATCTCGCGGTACGCCGGTACGGTTTTTCTGACGACCCAGGGGTGGAACATGATCCGCGAAACACTCGCAGCAGCCGCGCTCGGTGCTGCGGTCTTCGGCACCGCGCCGGCCGCCTCGGCGGAGCCGGGGCCGATGTATCCCGACAAGCCGGGCCGCTACGACACCGACGTACCGGGCATGGTCTACGACGCGCACCTCACCGCCCCGTGCACCAACATGGACCGCTTCACGTTCGGACGCGGCCCGGGCGGCGAAGCGTTGCAGTGCCGGTGGATTCCGAACCAGTGGCCGCCGATCTACACCGGTTTCTGGCAGATCAGCTACGAACTTGTCGGGGTCCGCGACATCGGCAGCCCCTGCCCCAAGCGGCAATCCGCCGCCCAGGCCCCCGACGGCCGCCCCCTGGTCTGCATGGGCACCCAGGGGTGGCAGGCCGGCAAGTTCAACGGGGTCGGCTTCACGCCGATGTGATCCCGATGGTGCCCTCGCGCGTCTCCGCGGACGCGGCCGTCACGACGAGCGCAGCGTGCGACTCGGCTCGATGCCGAACACCTCTTTATAAGCGCTACTGAACCGTCCGGGGTGGCTGAACCCGCACCGCCCCGCGATCGAGGTCACCGTGTCGTAGGCCGGATCGGCGGACTTCAGTTCGCGGTGCGCCCGCTCCAGCCTGATCCGCCTGAGGTATTCGAGCGGCGTGGTCGCCATGTGCTCGCGGAACGCGTATTGGATGGCCCGCGGCGTGACATCGGCCGCGGCGGCGATATCGCGAATCGTGATGTCGTACTGCGCGTTCTCGTGAATGAAGTCCAACGCCCGGCGCAGCATCCGAGGCTCTGTCGAAGATTTCTCGTTGGCCCTCATGGTGATCTCGGGTTCCCGGCTTGTACGCAGTGCGAAACACGAGAGTGACCCGTACCACTGGCATGGCACCATCGAGCGATGACCGATCGCATCGAGGTTTCCCGCACCATCGCCGCGCCCGCCGCCGACATATTCGCCGTCCTGTGCGATCCGCAGGGCCATGTCGCCATCGACGCCACCGGGATGCTGCAGGACGCCGACGGCGAGCCCGTCCGCGGCGCCGGGGACGCCTTCGTCGTGCACATGGACCGCGAGGCGCTCAACGACTATCCCGAACTGGGCCGCTACGACGTGACGGTGCGAATCACCGACTACGAGCAGGACCGATTGATCGCATGGACCATCCTGGGCCGGCTCAAGCCCCAGATCGGCCACGTCTACGGCTACCGCCTGGAGCCCGCCGAGCAGGGCACGCTGGTCACCTCGTTCTACGACTGGTCCGACATTCACCAGCAGTGGCGGGACGCCGGCATCTTCCCGGTGGTGTCCGAGCTCGCTCTGCGCGCAACCCTGGGCATCCTCGACCGCACCGTGCGCCGCGGCTATCCGCGCCGCTGATCGTCAACAACGGGTTGACGACAAGGGTTCGTCAACCTACGGTTGACGCATGAGTGATGCCGCGAAGATCAGCCACCCCGTCCGTCTCGACGACCTCATCGACGTGATCACCCGTGTGCACGACGAGCCGCTTGACCAACTCACCGATGCGGTTCTGGCCGCCGAGGCCCTCGGCGAGGTGGCCGATCACCTGATCGGGCATTTCGTCGACCAGGCGCGCCGCTCAGGCGCGTCGTGGACCGAGATCGGCAGATGCATGGGCGTCACCAAACAGGCCGCGCAGAAACGGTTCGTCCCCCGGACCCCCACCGACACCGGCGCGCTGGACCCGAACGCCGGCTTCAGCCGGTTCACCGACCGCGCCCGCGCCGTGATCGTCGAGGCGCAGAACAGGGCGCACGCCGCCGGCAATCCGGAGATCCTGCCCGCACACCTGATCCTCGGCCTGTTCGCCGATCCGACCGGGCTGGCGACGCGCCTGCTCGCCGGCCAGGGCGTCGACGTCACCGCGGCCGCCGGACGGGTCATGCTGCCACCGGCAGTGGCCGACGTCCCGGCGCTGATCCCGTTCGACACCCGCGCCAAGAAAGCCCTGGAGCTGACCTTCCGGCAGGCACTGCGGCTGGGGCACAACTACGTCGGGACCGAGCACCTGCTGCTGGCCCTGTACGAAGAGGAGGACGACGATGGCGTGCTGCACGGCCTCGGCGTCGACTGGAACCGGTTCGAGCGCGAGCTCCGCGACGCGCTGGAGGCGTTCTCCGCGCAGTGATCTCACATCCGCGCCCGACGCGGCGTCTACATGATGTGAAGGTGCGACCGTTCGAAGAGATCGTGGCCCGCCACGGCGCCACCGTGTTGCGGGTGTGCCGAGCGGTCGTCGGCCCGGACGACGCCGAGGACGCCTGGTCCGAGACGTTCCTGTCGGCGCTGCGGGCCTACCCCGGCCTGCCTGAGGACGCCAACGTCGAGGCCTGGCTGGTCACCATCGCGCACCGGCGCGCTGTCGATGCCGGGCGGGCCCGCAACCGACGCGCCGTGCCCGTCGCCGCGCTGCCCGAGCGCGCCGACGTCACGGCCGACCCGGCACGCCGCGACGGGGATCTGTGGGCGGCGTTGCAGCGTCTCCCCGACAAGCAGCGGCACGCGGTGGCCTACCACCACATCGCCGGACTGCCGTTCAGCGAGATCGCCACCATCCTCGGCAACAGTCCCGCCGCGGCCCGCCGCGCCGCCGCCGACGGCATCCGGAACCTACGGGCGCTCTACCGAGAGGACGAAACCCCATGATCGCCACCATGTTCGACCTATCAGCCCCAGACGACGGCGACACGCTGACCCGCCTGCACCGCAGCCTGGCCGCGGCGGCCGATGCCGACGGGATCCTCGACCTCGCCTACCGCACGGTCGACTCCCCCGTCGGCGCCCTACTGCTGGCGGCCACCCCGGCCGGGCTGGTCAGGGTCGCGTTCGACGTCGAGATCCACGACGCGGTGCTGGCCAGGCTCGCCGAGACGCTGAGCCCGCGCATCCTGCACGCCCCGGCCCGGCTGGATCCCGTCGCCCGCCAGCTCGACGAGTACTTCGGCAAGCGGCGCACCAGCTTCGACCTTCCGGTGGACCTGCGCCTGACCGGCGGGTTCCGCCGCGACGTCATCGAGCATCTGCGCGGAATCGGATACGGGCAGTGCGAAAGCTATGCCCAGGTCGCCGCCGCCGTCGGCAACCCTCGCGCCGTCCGCGCGGTCGGCACCGCCTGCGCCCGTAACCCCCTGCCCGTGGTTGTCCCCTGCCACCGCGTGGTGCGTTCGGACGGTGGCACCGGACAGTACGTCGGCGGCCCGCGCGCCAAGACCGCCCTGCTCGCGCTGGAAGCGGCCGGGGAATGAAACAGGACCCCACGCCGTAGAACCGGGCATGAAACTCAACGACGCCGCCCGCGCTCTGATCGGCGACGGCGCGGACGCCACGCTGGTCACCCTGAATCCCGACGGTAGCCCGCAGGTCACGCTGGTCTGGGTGGCGCTGCAATCCACGCCCGACGGAGACGAATTGGTGACCGCCCACCTCGCCGAGCACAAGAAGGTGCGTAACGTGCGGCGCGACGCGCGCGTCGCGGTCACGATCCTCTCCCGCGACGGCGTCGGGCAGGCGATGCGCCCGTATCTCTCCGTCAACGGCACCGCGCGCGTGGTCGCGGGTGGAGCACCCGAACTGCTCGCCGGACTCGCCCAGACGCTGGCCGCGCCCGGTACCCCGTTCCCGCCCGCAGACGCGCCTCCCGGGTTCCTGACTCGGATCCGCATCGACAAGATCGGCGGCGTCGGCCCCTGGGCGTCCTGACGGGCAAGACCATCCAGTGCCCGGCGCCGGTGTGCGATCATGCCAAGCATGCGTCGCTGGCTCGTACTCCTGCTCGCCACCCTGGCGGCCCTGGGCGGTGTCGCCGCACCGACGGCGTCGGCGGCCGACATTCCGATCGGGCGTCTCGGTGAGACGCTGCGCGTCGAATACGAAGGCCTGGTCGCCGACGTATCGGTGAACAACATCCTGCCGTCGCCCCCGCCGCCCGGGTTCGGCTATCCGCCGCGCGCGCCGCGCTACCAGGTCTACCGGGCCGACATCACCGTCACCCCGATCCAGGTGCCGACGCCGTACGCGATGGCGATCACGTTCTCGTTCCGCGGCGTCACCCCGACCGGCGACGCCTACGAGTCGCGCAACAGCGACGCCCCCGACGCGCTGCAGCACATGATGCAAAGCGCCGTGGCGGGCCGGCCGTTCACCGGCGGAGTCTGGTGGGACTGCTACCGCGACCTGGTGTCCAACGTCGTGCTGCTGGACAAGATCACCGGAATCCGCCTGGCCCAATGGAACGTCGGCTGAGAGTCGAGCCCGCCGGCACCGATCGCGTCGCCGAACTCGCCGACGTCGCCGCGCGCACCTTCCCGCTGGCATGCCCGCCCTCGGCGGAGCCCGACGACATCGCGGCGTTCATCACCGAGAACCTGTCCCCCGAGCGGTTCACCGAGTACCTCGCCGACCCGCACCGAGCGGTTCTCACCGCCGTCGAGGAGGGTCGGATTCTCGGCTACGCCATGATGATCCGCGGCGTGCCCGACGACCCCGACGTCGCGGAGGCGGTCACCGCCCACCCCACGGTGGAGCTGTCCAAGATGTACGTGCTGCCCGAGGTTCACGGCGCGGGCACCGCCGCCGCGCTGATGACCGCGGCGCTGCGGCACGCGGACACGCTCGGCGCGGCGTCCGTGTGGCTCGGGGTGAACCAGCGCAACGAACGCGCACAGCGCTTCTACGCCAAGCACGGCTTCGCCGTCGCGGGCACTAAGCGGTTCCGTCTCGGCGCCCATTGGGAGCAGGACTACGTGATGGTGCGGCCGGCCTGACCGGCCGCGGTCAGCGCCAGCAGGCGGGACGTGGCCCGCAGGTATTTCTTCCGGAAGCCACCCGCGAGCATCTCGTCGCTGAAGATGGTGTCGAGCTTGGTGCCCGACGCGACAACCGGGATGCCCGCGTCGTAGAGGCGGTCGGTCAGCGACACCAGCCGCAGCGCCACGTTCTGGTCGTCGATCGGGTGCACCCCGGTGATGAACACCGCCGCCACGCCTTCGATCAACGTCAGGTACCGGGACGGGTGCATCGTGGCCAGGTGTGCGCACAGCGCGTCGAAGTCGTCGAGCGTCGCGCCCGACACCTCCGCGGCCCGCTCGGCCACCTCGGCGTCGGTCGGCGGCTCGGGCGCCGGCGGCAGATCGCGGTGCCGGTAGTCCGGGCCCTCGATCCGCACGGTGGTGAACATCGCTGCCAGCGTGTGGATCTCGCGCAGGAAATCCTGCGCCGCGAAGCGCCCCTCCCCGAGCTGCTCGGGCAGCGTGTTCGACGTCGCGGCCACCGACACGCCGCGCTCGACAAGCGCGGACAGCAGCCGCGAGATCAGCGTGGTGTTGCCAGGGTCGTCGAGCTCGAACTCGTCGATGCACACCAGCACGTAGTCGGAGAGCAGGTCGATGCACTCGATGAAGCCGAACACCCCGGCCAACTGTGTCAGCTCACCGAACGTCGCGAACGCCTTCTGGCCGGACACCGCGTAGTAGGACGAGGCCAGCAGGTGGGTCTTGCCGACGCCGAACCCACCGTCGAGGTACACCCCGACCCCGGGCAACACGTCCCGCTTGCCGAACAGCTTCTTCTTGCCGGCGCGCCGCTGCTCGGCCTGCTCGCAGAACTGCCGGCACGTCTGCACCGCCGCGGCCTGCGTCGGTTCGGCTGGATCGGGGCGGTAGCTGTCGAAGCTCACGTCGGCGAATGTGGGCGGCGGGATCAGCTGAGCGATCAGACGTTCCGGTGTGACGCTGGGCTGCCGATCCACCAGATGTGCGACATCACTGGACCCGTGCATGCACGCACCCTATCGGCGTGCTGTGATTCTTCGTATGTCCGGCGACGCTGACGGGACGCAGTTCACACTGTTGGGCCGCGTGGGGGAACTCGGTCCGGCCGATCTCGCAGCGCGCTACACCTACCCCGACGGGCTGCGGTCCTGCTGGGTGCGCGCCAACATGATCGCCTCCGCCGACGGCGGCGCGACCAGCGGCGGTAAATCCGGCGAGCTCGGCGGTGCCGGGGACCGCGCGCTGTTCGCGGCGCTGCGCGAGCACGCCGACGTCATCCTGGTGGGGGCGTCCACGGTGCGGGTGGAGAACTACTCGGGCGTGCAGCTCGGCGCCGCCGCGCGCCTCGAGCGGCAGCGCAGGGGTCAGTCGGAGGTGCCGCCGATCGCCGTCCTCACCCGCTCCGGGCAGCTCGACCATGACCTCAAGCTCTTCCACCGCACCGAGGTGACGCCACTGATCCTGACGTCCTCCGACGCACTCGACGACACCCGCCGGCGACTGGGCAGGCTCGCCGAGGTGCTCGACGCCTCCAGTGCCGACCCGGGATCGGTGGACCTGCGCACCGCGCTGCAGATGCTTACCGAGCGCGGTTTGCTGCGGGTGCTCACCGAAGGCGGTCCGGCCATCCTCGGCATGTTCACCGAGGCGGACCTGCTCGACGAACTGTGCCTGACGGTCGCGCCGGTGCTCGTCGGCGGCGAGGCGAACCGGATCGTCACCGGCCCCGGCGAGGTGCACAGCGACATGGAACTGCTGCACGCGCTCACCGACGACCGCGGTTATCTGTACCTGCGCTACATCCGCGACCGGCTCGGCCGCGGCAGCTAGTGTCCTGAGTCATTAATTGCGATCTAGTTGTTAGACTGGGTTGTGCCGACACCTCATGCCGCGAAGATTGTCTTGACCACTGACGAGCGGGCCGAGTTGGAGGGGTGGGCGCGGCGACGATCC
>NZ_JBTBFV010000090.1:0-13789 GCF_054786995.1 Mycobacterium sp. ZZG | reverse complement strand
GCCTGGCTCTACATCCTCTGGCACTGCTGGCACGACGAAGTCGCCTACGATCCCACCCAACACAGGGCCCTCCAAAAGCTGATCAACCAGGATCAACCCAGGGCGGCTTGACACAGGGCAACTCATGCGTCGAGCACGGTGCGCATGGTGTTGTCCGGCACCGACGATGAGGTGGAGATCAGCGTCGTCATCGACACACACACCGATACCGAGGCCGCGCCCGCAGGTCTGGGTGACGCCGAGGTGGTGGTGTCCGGCCGGGAGATGTGGTGCCTGATCCGCTACCCGGCCGAGCTGACCGGTTCGATCGGGATCTGACGCAGCCCCGCCGGCGCATCCGCCGGCACCACAGGATTTTTCGGCGCGATCGGGGACAGCCGGCGGTACGGCTGTCCCTGCTCCGGCCGCAGATCGTCCTCGCCCTTGTTCGGCCACAGTGACGCGGCCCGTTCGGCTTGGGCGGTGATCGACAACGACGGGTTCACCCCGAGGTTCGCCGAGATCGCCGCGCCGTCCATCACCGACAGGGTGGGGTAGCCGTAGACCCGGTGGTACGGGTCGATGACGCCGTGCCCGGGACTGTCGCCGATCGCCGCGCCACCGAGGAAGTGCGCCGTGAGCGGGATGTTGAACAATTCACCCCAGGTGCCGCCGGCGACGCCGTCGATCTTCTTCGCGATGCGCCGGGTGACCTCGTTGCCCGCCGGGATCCAGCTCGGGTTGGGTTCGCCGTGGCCCTGCTTGCTGTCGAGCATGCGGAAACCGAACCTGGTCTTGCGGGTGAACGTGGTGATCGAGTTGTCCAGGTGCTGCATGACGAGCGCGATCATGGTGCGCTCGCTCCAGCGGCGCGGGTTGAGCAGCCGCAGTGTGCCGCGCGGGTCATCCCGCGCGCTGTCGATCAGCTGCCGCCATCGCGGCACGTCGGTGCCCTGCGGCCCGGTGCCGTCGGTCATCAGCGTCTGCAGCAGCCCCATCGCGTTGGAGCCCTTGCCGTAGCGCACCGGTTCGACGTGGGTGTCCGGCGTCGGATGGATCGACGACGTGATCGCGACACCGTGCGTGAGGTCGAGGTCGTCGCCGACCTTGAGCCGTCCGGCGCCGACGATCGACTCGGAATTGGTGCGGGTGAGCATGCCGAGCCGGTCGGAGAGCTCGGGCAGCTTGCCCTGATCGCGCATCTTGAACAGCAGCTTCTGCGTGCCGTAGGTGCCGGCGGCCAGGATCAGGTGGTTGGCGGTGAACGTCCTGCTTCGCCGGCGCAGCTTGCCTCCGGTGCGCTTGGTCCGCACCTCCCACAGCCCGTCGGGACGCTGCTCGAAACCGGTGACCATGGTCAGCGGGTACACGTCGGCGCCGGCCTTCTCGGCCAGGCCCAGGTAGTTCTTGAGCAGCGTGTTCTTGGCACCGTAGCGGCAGCCGGTCATGCAGGAGCCGCACTCGATGCAGCCGGTGCGGGCCGGACCGACCCCGCCGAAGTACGGGTCGGCCACGGTCTTGCCGGGCGTCTTCTCGTTGTCGGGGCCGAAGAACACCCCGACGGGGGTCGGCACGAAAGTGTCGCCGACGCCCATGTCCTCGGCGACCTCCTTCATGATGCGGTCGGCGTCGGTGAAGGTCGGGTTGGTGACGACGCCGAGCATTCGCTGGGCCTGGTCGTAGTGCGGCATCAGTTCCGCACGCCAGTCGGTGATGTTCTTCCACTGCGGGTCGTTGAAGAACGGCTCCGGCGGGACGTACAGCGTGTTCGCGTAGTTCAGGGATCCGCCGCCCACACCGGCGCCGGCCAGGATCATCACGTTGCGCAACAGGTGGATGCGCTGGATCCCGTACATGCCGAACTGCGGGGCCCACAGGAACTTCCGCAGGTTCCAGGAGGTCTTGGCGAATTCCTCATCGGCGTAGCGCCGGCCGGCCTCCAGCACGCCGACGCGGTAGCCCTTCTCGGTCAGGCGCAACGCACTCACGCTGCCGCCGAACCCCGAGCCGATGATCAGCACGTCATAGTCAGGCTTCATCGGCACATTATGAACTTACCGGCCGGTAACCAGCTAGAAAGGCGACCCTAACTTCGGTAGGCGATAGGGTCGGTGGCTGTGACCACTCGGGCCGGTTCGGGCATCACCGCGCGCGAGGCGAAGCGCCTGCAGACCAGAGAGCGGTTGTTGGGCGCGGCGATCGCGGAGTTCAAGCGCGCGGGCAAGGACGAGGCCGACGTCGGCGCCATCGTGGCCGCGGCCGGAGTCGCGCACGGCACCTTCTTCTTCCACTTCCCCACCAAGGAACACGTCCTTCTCGAGCTGGAGCGCCGGGAAGAGGACCGCATCGCCAAACGGTTCGCGTCGTTCGTCAAGACCCCTCACGACCTGGCGACCACCTTGCGCGAGGCCGCGCAGCTGGTCCTCGGGCTGGAACGCCGGCTGGGGGCCCTGCTGTTCAAAGACTTTCTCGCGCTGCACTTCTCGCCGACCCGACCACCTGCCGAGCACGGTGTCGACCACCCGCTGATCGTGTTGGTCGCCGATCAGATCGACAACGCCCGCCGGCGCGGCGAGACCGCCGCCGACGTCACGCCGATGAACAGCGCCATCTACTTCCTGCTGGGCCTGTACGCATTGCTGATCACCACCGACGACTCCACCGGCAGGGGCGAGCTCGTCGACGACTATCTGACCCGCACGCTGCGCAGCCTGCAGTAGGCCTCAGCGCCCGACGGTCAGCCCGACCTTCTGGAATTCCTTGAGGTCGCAATAGCCGGCCTTGGCCATGGACCGGGCCAGACCCCCGACGAGGTTCAGCGAGCCGAACGGGTCGTCGGACGGGCCGTTGAGCACCTGACTCAGCGCCGGCCGTTCCTCGTCGGCGACCTGCATCATCGCGCCGCGCGGCAGCGACGGGTGCGCGGCCGCGGCGGGCCAGAACCAGCCGCCGCCGAGCGCTTCGGCGGACACCGCCAGCGGCGTGCCGAGTACGACGGCGTCGGCGCCGCACGCGATCGCCTTCGCCAGATCGCCGGAGGTGTGGATGTCCCCGTCGGCGAGCACGTGCACGTAGCGCCCGCCGGTCTCGTCGAGGTATTCGCGCCGCGCCGCGGCGGCGTCGGCGATCGCGGTGGCCATCGGCACGCTGATGCCCAGCACCTCGTCTGAGGTGGTGACGCCGGCGGTGGAGCCGTAGCCGACGATGACGCCGGCGGCGCCGGTGCGCATCAGGTGCAGCGCGGTGCGGTGGTCGAGCACACCGCCGGCCACGACCGGCACGTCGAGCTCGGAGATGAAGGTCTTGAGGTTGAGCGGCTCACCGTCGTTCGCGACGCGCTCGGCGGAGATGATGGTGCCCTGGATGACGAGCAGGTCGATGCCCGCGGCCACCAGCGTGGGTGTCAGCGCCTGGGCGTTCTGCGGGCTGACCCGCACCGCGGTGGTGACCCCGGCGTCGCGGATCCGCGCGACCGCTGACCCCAGCAGGTCGAGATCCAGCGGGGCCGAATGCAACTGCTGCAACAGCCGGGTCGAGGCCGAGGGGTCGGGATCCTTCTCACCGGCCTCGATCACCTGCGCGATCTTGTCCTCGACGTCGGCGTGGCGACCGATCAACCCCTCCCCGTTGAGCACCCCGAGCCCGCCGAGACGGCCGAGCTCGATCGCGAACTCCACCGACACCAGCGCGTCGGTCGGATGCGCCACCACCGGGATCTCGAAGCGGTACGCGTCGAGCTGCCACGCCGTGGAGACGTCCTTCGACGACCTGGTACGCCGCGACGGCACGATGTTGATGTCGTCGAGTTCGTAGGTGCGACGGGCGGTCCGGCCCATGCCGATCTCCACCATGTCTCGCATGTTCACTCCCCTGTGTTGGCCCCTGCAGACCCTAGCGGGTGGTGTAGTTCGGGGCTTCCACAGTCATGGTGATGTCGTGCGGGTGGCTCTCCTTGAGCCCGGCCGCGGTGATCTGGACGAACTGCGCCTGCTGCAGTGCTTCGATGGTCGGCGAGCCCGTGTAGCCCATCGCGGCGCGCAGACCGCCGACGAGCTGGTGGATCACGGTCGACAGCGGGCCGCGGAACGGCACGCGGCCTTCGATGCCCTCGGGCACCAGCTTGTCCTCGGAGAGCACGTCGTCCTGGAAATAGCGGTCCTTGGAATAGGAACCACGCAGGTTGCCGGTGGCGCCCCGCCCCTGCATCGCGCCGAGCGAGCCCATGCCGCGGTAGCTCTTGAACTGCTTGCCGTTGACCAGGATCAGCTCGCCGGGTGACTCGGCGGTGCCGGCCAGCAGCGAACCCAGCATTGCCGTCGAAGCGCCTGCGGCCAGCGCCTTGGCGATGTCACCGGAGTACTGCAGGCCGCCGTCGGCGATCACCGGCACACCGTGCGGTGCGCACGCGGCTACCGCCTCCAAGATCGCGGTGATCTGCGGGGCACCGACACCGGCGACCACCCGGGTGGTGCAGATCGAGCCGGGTCCGACGCCGACCTTGACCGCGTCCGCGCCGGCCTCGACCAGCGCGGCGGCCGCGGCGCGGGTGGCGACGTTGCCGCCGACCACCTCGACGCGGTCCCCGATCGCGGCCTTGAGCCGGTGCACCATGTCGAGCACGCCCCGGTTGTGGGCGTGCGCGGTGTCGACAATCAGTACGTCCACACCGGCGTCAGCCAGCGTCATCGCGCGCGTCCACGCGTCCTCGCCGACCCCCACCGCGGCCCCGACCAGCAGCCGGCCGTCGCTGTCCTTGGTGGCCAGCGGGAACTGCTCGGTCTTGACGAAGTCCTTGACCGTGATCAGGCCGGTGAGCCTGCCGTGCCCGTCGACGATGGGCAGCTTCTCGATCTTGTGGCGGCGCAGCAGCCCGAGCGCGGCCTCGGCCGAGACTCCCTCCTGCGCGGTGATCAGCGGAGCCTTCGTCATCACCTCGGAGACCGGCTTGGACTGGTCGACCTCGAAGCGCATGTCCCGGTTGGTGATGATCCCGACCAGCGAGCCGGTGTCGTCGACGACCGGCAGGCCCGAGATCCGGAACCGGGCGCACATCGCGTCAACCTCGGCCAGCGTGTTGTCCGGCGAGCAGGTGACCGGATCGGTCACCATGCCGGCCTCGGAGCGCTTCACGGTCTCCACCTGACCGGCCTGCTCGGCGACCGGGAGGTTGCGGTGCAACACCCCCATCCCGCCGGCACGGGCCATCGCGATCGCCATCCGGGACTCGGTCACGGTGTCCATCGCGGAACTGACCAACGGGACCTTCAACCGGATCTTGCGGGTCAGCTGACTCGAGGTGTCGGCGGTCGCCGGGATCACGTCCGACGCGGCGGGCAGCAAGAGGACGTCGTCGAAGGTGAGCCCGACCATCGCGACCTTGGTGGGGTCGTCGCCGCCTGTGGGCACAGGAACGGCGATGGGGATGCTGCTTTCGGCGATCGACATGGGTGGGGCCTCCGGTAACAGATGCAGCCAGGTGACGGGACCACCTGAAAGCCACATCTTATCGGCTTCGAGCCTGCCGTTTTGATTCCCCGCGACGTGCCGGGTGTGCGCTGGCGCGATACCTGGGAGGCTGCGTAGTCTGGGAACGTGCGAGACCACCTGCCACCAGGATTGCCGCCCGACCCGTTCGCCGATGATCCGAGCGATCCGTCGGCGGCGCTCGACGCCCTGGAGCCCGGTCAGCCGTTGGATCCGCAGGAGCGCACCGCCGTGGAGGCGGATCTGGCTGACTTAGCTGTCTACGAAGCACTGTTGGCGCACAAGGGAATCCGCGGACTCGTCGTGTGCTGCGACGAATGTCAGCAGGATCACTACCACGACTGGGACATGCTGCGCGCCAACCTGTTGCAGCTGCTGGTCGACGGCACCGTCCGGCCACACGAGCCCGCCTACGATCCCGAACCCGACTCCTACGTCACGTGGGACTACTGCCGCGGCTATGCCGACGCCTCCCTCAATGAGGCCACGTCGGATTCCGACGGTTATCGCTGAGGGCGCAACCGCAACCCCGAGAGCTCGATCAGCCCGCGCCGCCCGGTAGCGGCAGCAGGATGATCGGCGTGGTCGTCGTCGGCACAGCCGGAAGCTGCTCGGTCGGCGTGGCCGGCGGCACCTCGTCGACCGTCGGCGCGGGTGTCGGTACGGGCGTGGCGCTCGGCGTCGGTACCGCCGTCGGGGTCACGGTCGGTGTCGGAGACGGCGCGGCCACCGAGGTCGACGTCGGCAGCTGTGCGCGCGCTGTCGTCGACGTCGGAGACGGGGCCCGCGTCGTGGTCGACTGAACCGTCGTCGACGTCGGAGAGGGGGTCGCCGACGTGCTCGACGGCGTGGCCTCGACCGACGTGGTGGTCGGTGAGCTGGTCGGCGGCACGGTCGTGGTGGTCTCCGACGAAGGCGCGGTGGTGGTCTCCGACGGTGCGGAGGTGGTCTCCGACGGCGCGGAGGTGGTGTCGCTGGTGTCGCTGGTCACCGGGGCACCCGGGTCCAGCACCACCGCCGGCAGCTCAGGGAAGGTCGGCAGCGGCGCACCGGGCGGGACGGTCGCAGCGGCATTCTGAGCTTCGACCTTGACGGTCAGCTCCTGCCACTGCGTGACCAGTTCCTGCCGGCTCTGAAGATCGTTCACGGTCGCGACCGTGGTCGTGACGGCTTGCAGCTTCTCCTGAGCCCCCTGCCAGTCACCCTGCTCGATGAGCTGCTGCACCTGCTGCATCTCGGTCTGCGCGGCCAGAATCACCGCGTCGTCCCGGGTCTGGGTCTGCTCCCCGAACAGCATGGTCCGCAGCCCGTACAGAGCGTCTCCGGGGCCTGACCCGGCGATCACCGCACCGAATCCTCCGATGGCCAGCATCGCCGCGGCGGCAGATCCGACCACCGCCAGCGAGAACCGGCGGCGCGGCGCCGGCCTGGTCGCACGGTCCAGCGCGGCGGCCGCGTCTTCCGGGGTCAGCACGTGCCCCATCGGGGTCTCGCGCACGTCGTCGCGCCAACCCGCCAGCAGGTGTGCCAGCTCGGCCTCACCGTGGTCGGTCGAGTACGGCTGCTGCTGCGCGGCCAGCGCGTCGAGGAACTGGTCGGTGCGATTGATCTCGTTGAGGGACGGGTCGCCGCCCGCATCCCAGCGTCCGAAGTCAGGCATGTTCGCGCCCGTTCGCCGTGATCTCCGCCTTCAACCGCGTCAGCGCCCGATGCTGGGCCACCCGCACGGCGCCGGCGGTGCTGCCGACCGCGTCGGCCGTCTCCTCGGCGCTCATGCCGACTACGACACGCAGGATCAGGATCTCGCGCTGCTTTTCGGGCAGCACCTGCAGCAGTTTGGCCATCCGGGCCGAGGATTCGGAGTCGATCGCCAGCTGCTCCGGGCCGGCTTCGCCGGAGAAGCGCTCGGGGACGACATCGATCGGATCCGCCTTGTTTCGCCCGGCGGCGCGATGCGCATCAGCAACCTTGTGCGCTGCGATCCCGTACACGAAGGCCAGGAATGGTCGTCCCTGATCCTTGTAACGCGGCAGCGCCGTGATGGCGGCCAAGCACACCTCCTGAGCTACGTCATCAGCTGAAAGACCGCTGCGTTCCGCGGTCCCCACCCTCGCCCGGCAGTAGCGGACGACGAGGGGGCGGATGGTCTCCAGCACCTCCCGAAGTGCATCTCGATCACCGGCGACAGCTTCAGCAACGACAGCATCGAGACGTTCTCCCGAAATTGTCATCGTGAGCAGGTTCTCCAGCGTTACGTCGGGGACACATCCCGGAGGGGAGGTGGCTTGATCAGTCGGTATCAGTCGGTACGAGTCGGTTATCGGTCGGTACCAGTCGGTGCCGGCTCAGCTAAACAATAACGATCGAGGGGGCCACAACCTCGTTACCTCGGGCGCCACACGCCGCCCCATCTGGTCACGGCCTCGGCCGCGCTGTCTCGGAGATGCCGGATCTGCGCCGCGGACAGGCTCTCAGACCCGATATCGACCAGCAGGGACGCCAGCGCCCACTGCAGCGGAATCAGAGCGTGCTCTCGTGCCCGGGTCAGCGCGGCCGCGGCCTCCCGGCGGGCGTCGTCCAGGTCACCGCGACTGCACAACGCGGCCGCGAGCACCACCTGCGACTTGACCGCATGCCGCAGCGACGCGTACCCGGCGGCGGCAGCCACCCCGCGCTCGGCGTGGCCGACCGCCTCGTCGCCGTCACCGCGGAACATCGCCAGCTCGGCCGACACCCACGCGAACCGCACCGACAGCCGCGGCGCGCCCCCCTTGTCCAGCACGGCGCCGGCGCGCTCCAGGGCGCGCGCCGACGCGGCGAACCGGCCCACCCCCAGCGCGTCCGCGGCCAGGCCGATCAGCGCGTCGGCCTCGGACTCCTCCGTGTCCGCCAGAGCGGCCGCTCTGCCGTCCCACGCGCGGGCGCAGTCATGCCAGCCCAGCTGACGCAGGAACGACGCCTGAGTGCTCAGTGAAAGGGAGGTCAACCCGGCCGGGGCCGGACCGCGTCTCAGCCGCTGGAGGTCGGCCACGGCGCTCGCGTAGCGGCCCTGCCCGCCCGCCGCGACGGCGCGCAACCACAACTCGTACGGCCCCGAGGCGGGCGGGAGCGGCCAGGCGCCGGGCCGGTCGCCGAACGCCACGGCCCGGAGGCCGTTTGCGGGAATCGCGGCACCGGTGCTCATCGAACCGCGACGCTATCAATCCGAAAATCGTTTGAAAATCTCGTCAGTTAACAGTTCATGGATGGCGTGTTACAGCAATGTCAACGGCCGCTTGGACAAACGTTGCCATATGCCCTCTCGCACGCGACGCCAACGGCCGAAATGACCGGTCACAACGGCGGGTGGACACGGCCTCTAGCACCGCTCGCATTGGCTAAACGTCGCTTGGATGAACGTGATGTAAATTTTCTGCCTGCGCATATGCGTTTTCGCACACAACGAGGGTATTGACGGCAATTCCGAAGCCCTTCTACGTTGTGTGCACGAGTGGTCATCGGCGACTGTGCTCGGATTTGTTCCAACGACTCGCGCGGACAGTGCCGCGAAAGAGTCTGCAGGGAGGGGTTTTTCCAATGCCGCAGCCGCAGCAGCTGCCCGGTCCGAACGCCGACATCTGGGATTGGCAGATGCAGGGTGTTTGCCGGGGTGTCGATTCCGCGATGTTCTTCCACCCCGATGGCGAGCGCGGCCGCGCCCGCGCACAGCGGGAAATGCGCGCCAAGGAGATGTGCCGACGTTGTCCTGTGATCACCCAATGCCGGTCGCACGCGCTGGCCGTCGGCGAGCCGTACGGCATCTGGGGCGGTCTCAGCGAGTCCGAGCGTGAACTGTTGCTCAAGCGAGGGATTCGCCGCAGCGCCTGAGACGTCAATCACGAGAGCCCGCCCCGGGTCGTCATTCCCGGGGCGGGCTCTCGTCGTCAATCCGGCCGAATTCGGCCCCGCCCGGAGCCCCTGGTTGCGACCATAGAGCGACCACGGGTGCCAGACGAAGGGGATTGCATGAGCACTGCGGCCGAGCGCGCGGCTCAGTTGGAACTCGTGGCGCGGCTGAAGTCCGCCTTCCCGGAGCTTCCCGACGCACCCACCCCCGACCTCCTCGACCACGCGCGAATCACGGCCTATCTCAAACCCGTTCACGATGTCGGCGGCGAACCGGACGCCCCGATGAAGTACGAGAACAAGCAGTACGAGCAGTGGGAGGAGATGACCTACGTCATCTGTGAAGTGCTCGCCTGGCGCGGCATCTGGCTCTCCGAGGAGCGACGCCGGATGGGTAACGTCGACGTCGGACGCGCCCAGTATCTCGGCCTCCCGTACTACGGCCGCTGGCTGCTGGCCGTCGCCCGGGTCCTGGTGGAGAAACACCACATCGGTCTCGGCGAACTGAGCGAGCGCATGGCCGAGGTCGCGGCCCGATACACCGACGGCATCAAAGACGGGAAACTCGAGGCTGCGCCCAAGTGCGTGGGCGACGGTTCACAAGTCAGGCGCAACACTCACCACACGCATGCCGTCGGTAAAGGCGACCCGCAGGTGTATGCGGGTCTGGCCGGTGGGCCGAAGTTTGCCGTCGGCGACCCGGTGCGGGTCCGCGACCTTCCGGTGATCTTCTACACCCGCACCCCTGAGTACGTACGCGGTGCCGTCGGCGAGATCGCGACTGTCGCCTACGAGAGCCCCGCGGCCGAGGACGAGACCTGGGACCGGCCCGATGCCGAAGCGGAGTGGTTTTACGTCGTCGCCTTCCCGATGGCCGACCTGTGGCACGGCTACACCGGGACGCCGACCGACGTCCTGCGAACCGAGATCCCCGAACGCTGGCTTGAGCTAGCCAACTGAATCACCCAGCGCCCGAGAGGAATTCTGCGTGTCCCACGACCACCAGCATGATCACGACCACGACCGAACCGTGAAGCCGATGGTGGACGAGATCACCGACTTCGAGGTGCTCGAGATCGCGCTGCGCGAACTGTGCATCGAGAAGGGTATCTTCACCGCCGAGGAACATCGCCGCTTCACCGAGTTCGCCGAGCAGATCGGCCCGACGCCCGCGGCACGACTGGTGGCCAGAGCGTGGTTGGATCCGGAGTTCGAGCGGCTGGCACTGAACGAACCGATGACCGCCAGCAAGGAGGTCGGGGTCGACTGGATGGAGCCCACCGGATTCGGAACCCCCAGCGATTTCACCGCTTTCCAGATCCTCGCCGACACCCCCACGTTGCACAACGTGATCGTGTGCGCGCTGTGCTCCTGTTACCCGCGGCCGATCCTGGGCAACTCCCCTGAGTGGTACCGCACCCCGAACTACCGTCGCCGGCTCGTCCGGTGGCCCCGCCAGGTACTCGCCGAGTTCGGCCTGTACCTGCCCGACGACGTCGATGTCCGGGTCCAGGACTCCAACCAGAAGCACCGGTTCATGGTGCTGCCCATGCGCCCCGCCGGCACGCAGGACTGGGATGAGGATCAACTGGCCGAGATCGTCACGCGGGACTGCCTGATCGGCGTGGCACTCCCCCGGCCCGGGGTGACGACGAACGTCATCGTCGACACCCGGCCGGCCGTCCACCCGATCACCGATTGACCAGGAGCCCGCCTCGCGATGACGACATCACCGGACAGACCGGCCGCGCTCGAGCAGATCGTCGAGCGCAACCAGGTATGGCCGCGCATGGCGGCCAAGTACGGCGTGGAGAATCCGCTGCCGCCGTGGAAAACCAGCCTCGACGGCTTCTGCGACGCGCTCGACCGGGCCGCGTGCGCGGCCACCCCGGAGGTTCCGGGCTTCAAGGACCGCCGCGACGAGGAGGATGCGCTGTCGGCGACGCTGTACGCGGACCTGCCGTACCCGGAGAACCAGCTGATGTCGCTTGCCCATTCGCTCATCGCGCGGGGCGTCATCGACGAGGCGACGCTGGCCCGCCGGATGGCGGCCGTGCGCGCTCGTCTCGAATCCTAGGCTGCCTCGCGCTACGGCGGCCCCATCATTCCGTGGCCCCTCATCATGGGCCCCATCATGGCCGGCATCCCGTCGTGGACGAATCCGGACACCTCGCGCGCATGTTCCCGGATCGCGGCGGTGATCGCCGGGTCAGCGGAGGTCTCCTCGGCGATGATGCCCGCCGGAGTCAGGGTGAGGGTCCGACGGTAGTCGGCGGCGCGCCGGAACAGCGTCGGCAGGCTCTCGCTCATGCACATGACCTCTGCGCCGCCGTCGACCCGTCCGTACATGTCGGCCACGTGCGCCTGCAACCGTGCGACGAGGTCCGGCGCATCCGATTCGGTGACGGTGCGGACGCCGCCCGGGGTCTCTTCGACAGAGCGCCGAAACTCGTTGTGGCGCCGGAACATTTCCATATAGGTCCGCATGTCCATCATGCCGGGGCCCTGGGTGAGCCGGATGTCCGGCATCGGCGGCCGCGCGAGCGCGCGCAGAAGGTATCCGATACCGAGAACGCTCCCGGCCGCTATCGCGCCGAGGGCGGCGCGCCGGGTCATCAGTTGCGCCATGTCGCATCCGTTCCGCTCGTCCGTGACTGCGATTCTGCGGCCACGGACGAGCGGTGCGATAGGGACTTTCGACCCCACCCCGCGCCGGCGCCCCGCGTGAGCGGGCTAGCGTCGAGCGAGCTCCCGCAGCGCCAGATCCGTTGCAGCCCAGTCCATACACTTGTCGGTCACGGACTGTCCGTAGGTGAGCGGGCTCGCCTCCGGCGCCTGGGCCCCGGCGACCAGGAAGCTCTCCAGCATGACTCCGGAGACGGGCAGCCCGTCACGCACCAGCTGCGCCACCTCGGCGGCCACCGCCGCCTGACGCAGATGATCCTTGCCGGAATTGGCGTGGCTGCAGTCGATCACGACCCGGCCAGGCAGCCCCGCCTTGACGAGCTTCTCGGCGGCCGAGTGCACCGACTCGGGGTCGCAGTTCGGTCCGGCGGTTCCGCCCCGCAGGATGACGTGGCAGTCCTCGTTGCCCGCGGTGCTCACCACAGCGCCGCGCCCCATATCGTCCATCCCGAAGAAAACATGCTGTGCCGCTGCGGATTTCGCCCCGTCAACGGCGACCTGGATATTGCCGTCGGTGCCGTTCTTGAAGCCGACCGGCATCGACAGTCCCGACGCCAGCTGGCGGTGAACCTGCGATTCGGTGGTGCGGGCGCCGATCGCACCCCACGCCACCGCATCGGCGATGTACTGCGGGCTGGTGGGCTCCAGGAATTCGCAGCCCACCGGGAGACCGATGTCGATGATGTCCAGCAGCAGTTGACGGGCGATGCGCAGTCCGCGGGCCACGTCGAAGGTGCCGTCCATCCCCGGGTCGTTGATCAGGCCCTTCCAGCCGATCGTGGTGCGCGGCTTCTCGAAATACACCCGCATGACGATCTTGAGCCGGTCCTTGAGCTCGTCGGCGATCTTGACCAGCCGGCCGGCGTACTCCAGCGCCGCCACCGTGTCGTGCACCGAGCACGGCCCCACCACGACCAGCAGGCGGTCGTCCCGCCCGGCAAGGATGTCGGCGATCTCGTCACGGTCGCGGGCCACCCGCTCGGCGCGCCGAGCGCCCAGGGGGAACTCCGTGAGCACCTCGTGCGGGCTGGGGATCGCGCTGAAACCGCGGATGCGCCGGTCCGACGTCGCGGGCGGGGTGGCGGTCTGCGCCAGAGTCATCTCGAAGGTGCCTTTCCGTGTAGTGGGCACCTGATGAATTATCCGGCGCCCTTGAATGACGAAAGGCAGCGACCTGCTGGTCACTGCCTGGGCTCCGGGTGGATGCGTTGCTTAGTGCTGCGCTTTATCGGCTCCGCCCGGAGCCTGGATAAAGCGCCAATAGCCGGCGCACACGCGGATGTTCACGTCGGCCAGGCTATACCCGTGCCTCGGCTCCGGGCAAACCGTCGTCGGCGGCGTACAGAATGGCCGGATGAGCGATTCACCCGAGAGCCCGCAGAACGGACCTGTTGCGGAGGACACCGACAACGAGGACGCCGCGCGCCAGCGGTGGCTGGCGGCCGTCGCCGAAGACTCCCGGACCGAGGAACGCCACCGTGCCGCCGCTGAGGTGATCGCCCACCGCCCCGAGGTGCCGGAAGAGCACCTCGCCGCGGCGGAGGAGCTGGTGCAGATGGGGCTCGCCTGGAGGAACGAGCTGGACGGCGCCTTCTCCTATACGCCGATCGACCCCGCCGGTAAGCCCGCCTAGTGTCCTGAGTCATTAATTGCGATCTAGTTGTTAGACTGGGTTGTGCCGACACCTCATGCCGCGAAGATTGTCTTGACCACTGACGAGCGGGCCGAGTTGGAGGGGTGGGCGCGGCGACGATCC
>NZ_JBTBFV010000089.1:0-14256 GCF_054786995.1 Mycobacterium sp. ZZG | reverse complement strand
AGGTAGGTGATGTCGGTGGACCACACCGCGTCGATACGGCCCTGGTCAAAGCGGCGACCCACCAGATCCGGCGGGAACGACGCGCACGGATCAACGACCGTGGTGGTCTTGAAGGTGCGCGGACTGACGCCCTCGATGCCCAACTCCGCCATGATCTTGGCGACCGTGTTGTGCGAAACCTGGTCCCCGGCCTCATGCAGATCGGCGGTGATCCGCGGCGACCCGTAGGTGCCGTTGGAGTTCGTGTGATGGGTCAGAATCTTGACTTCCAGGTCCCGGCGACGCTGGACTGCCGGCGTGGGCTCGCTAGCCCGGAGACGGTCGCGATGCTTGTAGTAGCCCGAGGTGGACACACCCAGCAGCTGGGCCATCCTGACGACATCGTGGGAGGCGCACTCCGCGGCCATGAGCTCGAACCGGCTCACTTTAGATGCTTGCCCGCAAAGTACGCCGACGCTTTTTCCAGGAATGCGATGTCCTTGGACTGCTCGGCAACCTTGGCCCGTAGCCGTATCAATTCCGCCCGCTCATCCGGTGAAAGCTGCTGACTGTCACCAGGCTCCGGCACAGTACCGCCGACCGCAGCGGCCATCCGCCGCCGCTCATCAGCCACCCACTTGTGCAGCTGATTCTCATGCAAATCCAACTCACGGGCCACCTCAGCAACCCGCCGATTCCCATCGATCACCCGATGCGCGGCCTCCACCCGATACTCCGGGGTAAACGAACGCCGACGACCAGACATACGAACATCCTTCCACGGGACCACCGTCCCGCTATCTCAGATGTCCACTACTTCTGGGGAACCTCAAGTGATAGTCGGTGACCATCGCACTGGCGACGTCGCGTAGCCGGTGCTGGCCGGCGCGGTACGTTGCTACCACCGCTTCGGTGTCGTGACCATTCCCGGCGAGCGCGCGCGCCCTGTCCCCCACGTACTGCTCGGTGAAGACACCCTCTTCCAGGGCCGCGTCGAATACCCGCCACTCGTCGCGCGTCGTCCCTGCGAGAATCGGGATTGGCGGCATATCACGCGTCCGCGCGGCCATCAACGGATGCTCGCTGATGACGTCCCCGTCGATGCAGGGATGGAACGGGCCCTGCGGCGGCACGAATCCGCTGTCGATGCAGCGTTGCGCGGCAAGGATCTCCTCGAGGCCCGGCTCCTCGCTGCGCGTGAGCGCACCGGTCGACACGAGCTGCGCGACGACGGCCGCGGCGGCCTCCCTGGAGCGGACGCGTTCCAACCCGCCGCTCTGCAAAATTGCACGGTCGAAAAGGTCGCACCCTCCGGCGAGCAGGGCCGAAATCGCGATCGCACCGGAAGATTGGCCGGCCACCGTGACCGCGCCGGGATCACCTCCGAAGGCGCCGATCTGCTCGCGCACCCACTGCAGGGCATGCCTCTGGTCGCGCAGTGCGAGGTTGGTGGAGCCGACCCCGTGCAGTTCAGGCGCGTAGAGCGAACCGAGCACACCAAGACGGAAGTTCATTGTCACGACCACGATGTCGCCGCGCCGGGCGAGTCGCGAACCGTCGAGCAGCGGAGCGGATCCATGACCCTGCGCCTGTCCGCCGCCGTGCAGGAACACCAGCACAGGTCGGCGGTTGTCGTCGGCCGCGGGCGTCCAGATGTTGAGCGTCAGGCAGTCCTCGCTCATGGTGAGGCCGCGCTTGGCCAGCCGCTCGGGCGAGATGTCTTGCGGGGGGATTGCCCCGAACGTGACGGCCTCTCGTACGCCTTCCCAGCTTGTCACGGGTTGCGTTGGGCGCCAACGACGCTCGTCGGTCGGCGGTGCGGCGTAAGGTACACCGCGAAAGGCGACAACGTCTCCCCATGCGCCCGACCCAGTGGCGTCGCCACGCAGGGAACCGTACGAGGTATGCGCGACTGTGGTCATCGGCGCTCAGCGAGGGGAGTCGAGTCTGTCAGGGGGAATTGTCTGGCCATCTCACCGCTGAGCACCCGGCTCAGGAAGTCGCGGCCCTTAAAGCTCACCACCTCCACACGGAGCCCAGTGCGCGGGTCGCGCAGGAAGGCGACGCCGGCACCCGTGCGCTCCAACACCCAGCCGTCGTCCTGCAGCCGCGCGACGTCATCACGCCAGCGCTGGGCGTAGTAGCCGACGTGGTGCAGGCCGCCGAGCTTCGGTTCGGCGAAGATCGAGTCCGCGGCGGCGACGACCTCGATCAGCTCCAAGTACGGCGGACCGGAGGTGGAGAACGCGAGGCGCACGGTCTGGTCGTCGGCGGACCCGTCCGGACGGGTGAAGCCGCTGCGCATCTCGAACGGCGGAGCCCACGTGATCTGCATGCCGCCGGCGAGCGACTCCATACCCGTCAGCAGATCAGGAACGACGTGGCCGAGGTGGTAGACGTTGTCGAAGGACGACGCGGCAAGCATCTCGAGTCTCGGGTCCATGTCAGATCCTGTACCTGCGGCGGATGGCGTCGAAGCGTGCGTGCAGTTGGGTGGCCCGCTCTTCGGGCGTGACGTGCCGGGTGTCGTCCGGCAGGACGGTCTTCAACTCGTCAACGGTGACGACCGCGGTGTTGACCTCGGGCAATTGCCGGCTTCCGATGACGCGCATCGTCAGGTAGCCCTCGCTGAAGCGTTGGGTGTCGATCCAGTTGTGCACGCCAGGGTCGTTGTGCGCCAGCACCATTCGCACGCGGCCGTCGGAGTCGATCGCCGCTCTGCTCGGCGTGTAACTCACCGGCCGGTACAGGTAATCCATGCTGTTCCAGAACGCGCCCATATTGGTCAGCATCCAGAACTCGCCACCATCAGCGAACTCGAAGATCAACGCTTCGTCCGGCCCGAGACGCCACGGCATCGTGACGATGAGCCGGCCGCGACGCGCATCGCGTTGCTCGGCCGGGCCGGCAAAACGCGCACCGGGAAACACGTTCGGCTCGGACTCCCCGAACAGCGAGCCGATCCGCAGTTCGCGGTCCGGCCAGTCCGTCATCGCCCCGGTGAGGAAATCACCGGCCCAATCCATGGAAGCGATCAGGTCCTGCGGTGTCGGCACCGGACGCGGCTCATCCATGTCGATGCGCTCGATGCTGAACTGCGCCGAGCGCTCCGTCCACGAGTCGAAGCCTTGCCGCATGAACAGCTTGCGCGAACCCGGCGTGGTCGGCAGCCAATTCTGTTCTCGTCGTGGGCCACCGGCGTGAAGTACGAAGCTGCCGTCGGGCTCGGTGACCAGGTCGTCACCGGTGATGTTCGCCTCCGGGATGTCGCCGAAGGGCTCGTGCAAGTTCGGGTGATCGGCGCCGTAGTACACGTCCTTCTCGGGTCGCGGCCCCTGGACGGTGAAGTTGATGAAACGCGCCGTGCCCCGGTCACCGGCGATCCGGTAGGTCGAGGCGCCGTCGATCCATGCCTGCAGATAGACGAAGTCGGCGTTGTCGCCGCCGAGCTTGCGGGTCGGTCCGCAGAACGGGTGGATCACCGGATAGCGGGTGTTCTTGGTCTCCAGTGCGAGATCGTAGGCCTGGCCCAGGTTCTGCGTCAGGTAGCGGAACGCGTCCGCGCGCTGCAGGGCGTTCGGGGGTGAGGTGTCCTTGAAGGCGAGATCTCCGGCGGCCTTGAGCCGCTCGCAGAAATTGTGCCACGCCGTGCGCAGCGCCTCGTCGTCCTCGGTGTCGCCGAACGCCATCAGCGCCTCGTCTCGATGTCGATGCCGAATCGTTCTCGGTAGGTGGCGAATTCGTCGTGCAGCTGCTGCACGGGAACCGGCAGGACGTCGGTGGAGTAGGTGAACTTGCCGTACCGGTCGCTGCGGTTGGTGACGAGGTACTCGCGCATCGCCTTCTCGGCGTCGGCCGCGAACGGCACGCCGGCGAAATCGTAGAAGCCACCGATGGTGGTGACCGGGTCGGCGACGAAGTCGCGGTAGCGGACATGGTAGATGCGCGGGTCGTCCACGAGTGGGTCAGTGAGGTAGGCGTGGAAGTTGGCCCGCGACCCCTCGATCGTGTCCTTGGCGTACTGAGTCCAGTCCAGCGTCCCGGCCAGGCTCTCGTTGATCTGCCCGAAGGCCACGATCTGCGAGGCGAGCACCTGTACGGGGTCGCGGTGTACCCAGACGATGCGGGCGTCGGGATAAGTGTCGAAGAGCGCCCGCAGGCGTCGTCCGTGAAAGCCCTTGAGCACCCACCGTTTCGGCGTACGAGTGTACTGGATGTGCTGCAGCATCATGCGGTGCAACCCATACTGCGCGTGGGGGTCCTGCGGAAAGCTCTGGATCGTCACGGGAACCCGCCACCACGCGCTCGGGTTCATCGCGCGGAAGTCGAAGGCCCACGTGCGTTCACACTCGGGGAGTCCGGCGCCGAGCAGGTCGTTGTAGGGGTGGCTGACGAGCCACGGCGGGATGCGGTCGAGGATCTCGCGCCAGTCGGCGTCGGCTCGCGTCCGGCGCGGGTCGTCGACAGCGGCCGGGCCGGGCGGCGGCGAGGGGTACATGACCTCCCAGAACCGCAGCGCCCGCGAGTCCCCGTCCTGGGCGAGCAGAGCGTGCAGCAGCGTCGTCCCCGACCGCGGCTCCCCGGTGGCGAAGAGCGGGGCCGTGATTCGTTCCGCCGCGAGCGGCAGGTGCGCGCGGTCAGCCATGAAGCGCAGGCGGCTCGTCAGCAATCCGCTGATCGTGTGTGCGGCTGCCCGCACGCCGGCGTCGTCGAGTTCGGCGGTGTTGAGCCGGTCGACGGCCAAGGCCACGCGGGCAGGCAGGGTGTCGTCACCGAAGTCGGTGAGCGCGGTCGATTCTCGTGCGTCGGCGATGAGCACGTCCGCGTCCAAAGTTGTCATGGCGTGCTTCCTGTGAGCTGCAGCAGTAGGTCTTCGACCTCGCGGACTTTGCGTGCCGACTCGGCGGCGTAGGCCCGCCCCGCCATTGCGCTGTAGTCGAGCACCGACACGACCCGGGCCCCCGCCTCGCCGAACTCGGCGATCTGCGCGGCGACCTGCTTCGGCGTGCCATGCGGAACGACGGACAGGATCGCGGCCGGATCGACCCGCTCGAAGAGCCGGAGCAGTCGGTCGCGGGTCAGCATGCGCGGGTCGATGTCCTGGATGCCACGCCAGTGCTCCCCCATCGGGTGGCGGTGACCGGTGGCTGCCAGTGAGTCAGCCGTCAGTTGCAGCACCAGAGACTTCACCAGCGGGCGCCGCACGATCTCGCTCAGTTCGTCGGGCTCGCCGATGAGACAGACCACCATCTTCGCCGGTGTGATCGCCTGCGGGTCGCGTCCGGCTTGTTCTGCCGCCTCCCGGACGCGCGCCAGCTGATTGGCATAGGTCTCGGGCCCGGCGCTGCCCGTCGGCCACCAGCCGTCGCCGAATTCACCGACCAGTCGCAGCATGCGGGGGCCGTTGGCGCCGATCCAGATCGCTGGCGGGCCGGTGGGGTGCAGGTCGGTGTCCAGCCGGGCGTGCTGCAGTGTGAAGTGCTCTCCGGCGAAGTCGATCGGTCCGTCGGTGTCCCAAAGCAGCCGGATGAGCCCGAGCGCTTCGGCGAACCGGCTCACCGTGCTCCGGTGGTCAAAGCCGTACGGGGCCAGGTTTTCGCGCTCGCCGGCACCGAGTCCCAGGATGAACCGGCCGTCCGAGAGATGGCTCAGGGTCAGCGCCGACTGGGCCAGCATCACGGGGTGGCGGCGGACGGTGTCGAGGACGCTCGTCGCGAGCCGGGTGCGTGTCGTGCGGGCCGCGACGGCTCCGGCAAGAGCCAGGGTGTCCAGGTAGCGGTGCGGCGACGGTGACACCTCTGCGAGGTCGGTGAACTCGGGCGTCCAGATCGAGTCCGGCCAGAAGCTCACGAGGTGATCGGGCATCCAAATGGAGTGGTAGCGGCCATCATCGAGCGTGTCCAGCCCGCTGAGGTCGAGGGGCAGGGTCGTCCGGAAGAACGAGGCCAGCTCCAAGGGCATGCAGCGCAAGCTACCCGAGGATGACGGCTATGTCCCCGGATTGCTGTGCATCTGCTCAGCGTCGACCGAGGCTACTTCGCCAGGCGGAAATAAGGTTCAACCGTGCCGCTGAGCTTCATGACCATCGGATTCCCGCGACGATCCTTGGCGGTGGGCACTTCGACCCGCACCCAACCCTCGGCCACGTCGTATTCGACGACATTGGTCTTCTCGGCGCCGTTGAAGCGGATGCCGACGTCGCGGAGGAGCGCCTCTTGGTTATAGAAAGGGCTGTTCGGATCAATGGAAAGGCGAGTTGGCGGAACGT
This sequence comes from Mycobacterium sp. ZZG, assembly GCF_054786995.1. Lineage (NCBI taxonomy): Bacteria > Bacillati > Actinomycetota > Actinomycetes > Mycobacteriales > Mycobacteriaceae > Mycobacterium > Mycobacterium sp. ZZG. Next base: position 8,009 of record NZ_JBTBFV010000089.1, on the reverse strand, counting down.
CGGTGATGTGGTCCTCGGACATGATGGCTTTCGTTAGATGCTGCGTCGGTTTCGGGGTTGAATCGCTGTGAACTTACCCGACGCTGACCGACGCGCCGATTGCCCGATTGCTCGTTCCGTGAAGTGGAGCTAAGGGGATTCGAACCCCTGACCCCCACACTGCCAGTGTGGTGCGCTACCAACTGCGCCATAGCCCCTTGTCGTGCTCATCGAAGTTACACCACGAGGGGTGGCCGCTCAAAATCGCTGGTCAGGGCACTTCGCCGCCGGCCTCCGGGCCGAGCGGACGCGCTTCGGTGTGCTCCGTTGACCGCCGGGGACGCGTTTCGGGGGCGAAGATCCACCCCACCGCCGCGATGCCGAGGATGACGCCGCTGATCAGGAACGACCAGCCGAACGATGTGTATTGGGCGATCAGACCCACCAGCAGCGAGCCGCCGATCGAGCCGAAGTCGGCCATCATCTGGAACGTCGCGACCGCCGTCCCGCCGCGTGACTTGTTGCCCACCACGTCGGCGACGGCTGCCTGCTGCGGGGAGACGAAGATCCCGGTGGCCGCGCCGGCGACGTAGGCCGCCACCAGGAACACCGGAAACGACGTGGTGAACCCGACCAGGGCGGTCGACACCGCGGCCAACGTCAGCCCGGCGATCAACAGCTTGCGCCGCCCGAGTCGGTCGGACAGGTACCCGCTCGGGATCACCACGGAGATGTTTCCCACCGCGAACGCCGTCAGCGCCAGACCGGCCGCCCCGGGGCTGCGGCCCAGAACTTCCACGACGAACAGCGGCACCAGCGCAATGCGCAACCCGAACGACGCCCAGCCGGTCGCGAAGTTGGAGAACAGCGCCGCACGGTAGGCGCGGTGACGGAACACCGTCCGGAAAGGTACGGGTGTCTCGGTCTCGTCGGACGGCCGCCCGACTACCGCGGACTTCCGCAGGCTGACGAACACGACCGTCGCGGCGACCAGCAGCGCGGCGCCGTAGATGAGGAATGGCGCCGACAAGCCGAACCCCGCGGTGAGACTGCCCAGGATCGGCCCACCCACCGAACCGACCATGAAGCCCGACGAGAACAGTCCCGCCACCCGGCCGCGCGCATCCGACGGTGAGATCCGGATCATCAGACCCAGCGACGACACCGTGAACATCGCCGAGCCCACCCCGCCGAGTGAACGGAAAAGCAGCAGCTGCCAATAGGTTTCGGCAAACGCACAGACCGCGGTCGACAACGCCACGATCAGCAGGCCGCTGATGTAGACCCGCCGCTCCCCTAACCGCTGCACGAGCATGCCCGCCGGCGGTGCGCCCACCAGGCGCATCACGGCGAACGCCGTAATGACGAACGTCGCAGCGCTGATGCTCACCCCGAAGTGGCGGGCGTACTGCGGCAGTACCGGTGCGACCACGCCGTAGCCGAGCGCGACGACGAAGTTGGCGGCGACCAGTACCCAGACCTCGCGGGGCAACCGCTGTCTGCTCACGGGTTCCGGCTTGGAAGTCGCGTCCGCTGTGCCCGACCTGCTCCTCGCGTCCGCGGTGCCCTGACAGTCGCCCTCTGCGGGCGACGTCACGAAATGACCGCCGCCACCACTTCGCGGGCAGCGTCCTGTACCTCGGCCAGATGCTCGGGCCCGCGGAACGATTCGGCGTAGATCTTGTACACGTCCTCGGTGCCGGACGGCCGCGCGGCGAACCAGGCGTTCTCGGTCGTCACCTTCAGCCCACCCAGCGGCGCGCCGTTGCCGGGCGCGGAGGTCAGCTTCGCGGTGATCGGCTCGCCCGCCAGCTCGGTCGCGCTCACCTGCTCCGGCGACAGCGTGCCCAGCCGGGCCCTCTGCTCCCGGTCGGCCGGGGCGTCGATGCGGGCGTACGTGGGGGCGCCGTAGCGCTCGGCCAGCTCCGCGTAGCGCTGCGACGGCGTCGACCCGGTCACCGCGAGCATCTCCGAGGCCAGCAGCGCCAGGATGATGCCGTCCTTGTCGGTGGTCCACACCGAGCCGTCGCGGCGCAGGAACGACGCCCCGGCGCTCTCCTCGCCGCCGAAACCGACGCTGCCGCCGATCAGCCCATCGACGAACCACTTGAAACCCACCGGCACCTCGACCAGTTTGCGGTCCAACCCGGCCACCACGCGGTCGATGATCGACGAGCTCACCGCGGTCTTGCCGACAGCCGTCTCGGCGGCCCACTCGGGGCGGTGCGTGAACAGGTAGTCGATGGCCACCGCGAGGTAGTGGTTCGGGTTGAGCAGGCCGCCGTCCGGGGTCACGATGCCGTGCCGGTCGGAGTCTGCATCGTTGCCGGTGGCGATCTGGTATGTCCCAGGGCTGCCGATCACTTTGTCAAGAAGCCCAGCCATCGCGTTCGGCGAGCTGCAGTCCATCCGGATCTTGCCGTCGGTGTCGAGGGTCATGAACCGCCAGGTTGCGTCGACCAGCGGGTTGACAACGGTCAGTTCCAGGTTGTGGCGTTCGGCGATCGCGCCCCAGTAGTCGACGCTGGCCCCGCCGAGCGGGTCGGCGCCGATACGGATGCCCTCGGCGCTGATCGCGTGCAGGTCGACGACGTTGGGCAGATCGTCGACGTAGGCGTTGAGGTAGTCGTGCCGCTCGGCGGTGTTCAGCGCCCGGGCCAGCGGGACGCGCTTCACCGCCCGCAGCCCGTCGCGCAGGATCTCATTGGCCCGCTTGGCGATGACACTGGTGGCGTCGGTGTCGGCGGGTCCGCCGTTTGGCGGGTTGTACTTGAATCCGCCGTCGCGCGGTGGGTTGTGCGACGGGGTCACCACGATCCCGTCGGCGAGATCGCCTTCACGGCCCTGGTTGAACGACAGGATCGCGTGACTGACGGCCGGAGTCGGGGTGTACCGGTCGGCCGAATCGATCATCGCGACAACATCGTTGGCGGCCAGCACCTCCAGCGCCGATGTCCACGCCGGCTCCGACAGTGCATGGGTGTCACGGCCGATGAACAGCGGACCCGTCGTGCCCTGCGCGGCGCGGTATTCCACGATCGCCTGCGTGGTGGCCAGGATGTGCGCCTCGTTGAACGCCCCGTCCAGGCTCGAGCCACGGTGCCCCGAGGTGCCGAAGGTGACCTGCTGGTCCACGTTCTCGGGGTCTGGAGCGACGGTGTAGTACGCCGTCACCACCGAAGCGATGTCGATCAGATCCTCGGGCTGCGCCGGACGACCGGCGCGGGGGTTGGCCGCCATGGGTCGATTCTGCTCCTTGGTGGCGCTGCGCACCGCCTCCGGGGCGGTATCCGTTCGCTCATGGCGCACGACCGGCGAGAACTGCCCGCCGGGTTCGTGTCCGCCTACCGAGACGGGCGGCAGTGAGGGTAGCCTATCTTTATCTGACGAGGTAACCTCTGCCGCCATGACCACGTCACCACCGTCCGGCGTCAGCACCGCCCTCGAGGAGATCCTGCGCGACGACCTGAACGTCGACATCACCCGCGTCACGCGGGATTCGCGGCTCATCGACGACGTCGGCCTGGACTCGGTGGCGTTCGCGGTCGGCATGGTCGCGATCGAGGACAAACTCGGGGTCGTGCTCTCGGAAGAGGATCTGCTGACCTGCGACACCGTCGGCGATCTCGAGCGGGCCATCCTGTCGAAGACCCCCACAGCCCAGTGAGCGCGTTCGCCGCGGCGCTGTCGCGGGCGATGACGGCATCTCCCCGGGACCTGATGGTCCTCGACCGGGCCGCCGGACGGTGGAATCGCCACCCATGGGGGGAGGTGCACCTGCGCTCGGAGAACATCGCCGAACGGATCCTCGACGGACCCGACGGTGCCGTGGGTCTGGTCGGCGAGCCCACCGTCGAGTTCATCGCCGCGATTCAGGGGTCCTGGCTGGCCGGCCGCGCCCTGTCGATCCTGCCCGGACCGGTACGCGGCGCCGACGACCGGCAATGGGCCCGCGCCACCGCCGAGCGTTTCGCCGGCATCGGCGTCACACAGATCTTCACCCATGGCGCCTACCCGGACTTGTTGCGTGACATCGATTCCGGTCTGACCGTCCACGACGTGTCCGAGGTGGGGCACTCGAGACGGTCCACCACGCTGACGCCGCAGGCCGGTGCGGTCGGCACCGCGGCGGTGCTGCAAGGCACCGCCGGCTCCACCGGCACGCCGCGCACCGCGCTGCTCTCTCCCGACGCGGTCATGAACAACGTCACCGCGCTGCTGCAGCACACCGCGGTCGATCCGACCGTCGACATCGGCTTGACCTGGTTGCCGCTCTACCACGACATGGGGCTGACCTTCCTGCTCACCGGCCTGCTCTCCGGCGCCGAGATGTGGGTGGCTCCCACCGCGGCGTTCGCCGCCTCGCCGTTCCGGTGGCTGAGCTGGCTGTCCGAGAGTGGCGCAACCCTCACTGCCGCACCGAATTTCGCGTACTCGGTGATCGGCAAGTACGCCCGCAGGGTTCCCGACGTCGACCTGAGCCGGCTCCGGTTCGCCATCAACGGTGGCGAACCGATCGATTGCGACGGCTTCCAGGTGTTCCTCGACGAACTCGCCCGTCTCGGTCTCGATCCGCGGGTTGCGGCGCCGTCGTACGGACTGGCCGAATCGACGTGCGCGGTCACCGCCCCCGAGCCCGGCACCGGGCTGGTCGTCGAGGAGATCGTCGACCCGGTGACCGAAGCCGTGCGGCGCCACGCGGTGCTCGGCAGACCGATTCCCGGCATGGAACTGCGCATCTCGGAATCCGAGCACACCGGCCAGGCCGGCGACCACACGATCGGCGAAGTCGAGATCCGCGGCACGTCGATGATGACCGGCTACTTGGGTCAGGAGCCACTGACTCCCGGCGAGTGGTTCCGTACCGGAGATCTCGGCTACGTCACCGACGACGGGCTGGTCGTGTGCGGCCGGGTCAAGGAACTCATCACCATCGCCGGGCGCAACATCTTCCCCAGCGAGGTGGAACGGGTCGCCGCACAGGTCCGTGGGGTGCGCGACGGCGCCGTCGTCGCGGTCGGCACCGACGGCGATTCGGCCCGCCAGGGTCTGATCATCGCCGCGGAGTTCCGCGGTCCCGACGAGGCCGGCGCGAGAAGTGAAGTGGTGCAACGCGTCGCATCGCAGTGTGGGGTGGTTCCCGCCGACGTCGTATTCATGACGCCGGGCGCGCTGCCGCGGACATCCTCGGGCAAGCTGCGGCGCCTGGAAGTCAAACGAGATCTGGAGGCTGCCCGCGCATGACCGCGTCCACCGACATCGACGTCGACGGCTACCGCACTCTGCTCACCGACGTGTTCGGCGAGCAGGTCACCGCTTGGACGGCGGAAGCCGAAGCCTCGGAGCGTTTTCCGCGGAAGCTGATCGAACACCTCGGTGCTGCCGGGGTCTTCCGCAGTAAATGGGGCCCGGCCGGTGGCCAGCACCCCGACGTCGCCAAGCTCAACGAGCTCGCTTTCCAACTCGGGCGACTGGGGTCCGCGGGTATCGGCGTCGGTGTGAGCCTGCACGATTCGGCGATCGCGGTGCTGCGCCGGTTCGGCAGGTCGGACCACCTCAAGGCGGTGTGCGAACAGGCGATCGACGGTGAGGCGGTGCTGTGCATCGGCGCCTCCGAGGAGTCCGGCGGCTCGGATCTGCAGATTGTCGAGACCGAAGTCCGTTCCGAACGTGACGGTTTCCACATCCGTGGCGTCAAGAAGTTCGTCTCGCTGTCCCCGATCGCCGACCACATCATCGTCGTCGCGCGCGGAGTGGACCACGATCCGTCCAGCAGGCACGGCAACGTCCTGGTGATCGCCGTACCGACCACGCAGGTCGAGGTACAGACCCCGTACCGCAAGGTGGGCGCCGGCCCGCTGGACACCGCCGCCGTCCACATCGACACCTGGGTGCCCGCCGACCATCTGGTGGCGCGCCCCGGCACCGGGCTGGCCGCCATCTCGTGGGGCCTTGCGCACGAACGCATGTCGATCGCCGGCCAGGTGGCCTCGTCATGCCAGCGCGTGCTGGGCGTGACCCATGCGCGCATGGTGCAACGGAGACAGTTCGGCGCGACGCTCTTCGAGCATCAGGCATTGCGCATGCGAATGGCAGACCTGCAGGCCCGCGTCGACCTGCTCCGCCACGGCCTCAACGGCATCGCCGCGCAGGGACGGCTGGATCTGCGCGCGGCCGCCGCCGTCAAGGTCACCGCGGCGCGCCTGGGCGAGGAGGTGCTTTCTGAGTGCATGCACATCTTCGGCGGTTCGGGTTACCTCGTCGACGAGACGCCGCTGGGCAGGTGGTGGCGTGACATGAAACTGGCGCGGGTCGGCGGCGGCACCGACGAGGTGCTGTGGGAGCTGGTGGCCGCGGCGATGAAGCCGGACTTCGACAGCTACGACGAGATGATCGGTGGCACAGTGACTTCCGACTAGGACGGGCGGTTCAGCGCGTACAGCGCCATTCGCCGGTTCGACATCTGGTGTTCGCCGAGGAAGTCACATCTGGCGTACTCGCACAGCCGGCGGGCGCCGACATTGCGGTGGTCGGGATCGAACATGATGCGCCGGCACTGCGGTTCGATCTCGAACAGGCTGGCCGCCAGCCGGGGCAGCAGAATCGGCCCGAAGCCGCGGTTGACGATGTCCAGGTCGGCAATCGCGGCGTGCAGACCGAGGTCGTGCGGGTCGGCGTCATAGCGCGGGGCGATGGAATCCTTTGCGGCGCGGTACACCTCGATGTAACCGTGCGGTTCCCCCTTGAACATGCCGATGAGCGGCCGCGAGTACCGGCCGGCCAGCTGGGCGCGCAGGTACCCGTGCCACCACTGCACCGGCCGGTCGTACTCCCACGCCTCGGCCAGATGCGGACGGTTCATCCACTCGGAGATCATCGCCGCGTCGGAGTCAGGGTCGACGAGCCGGACCTCGTATGGAGCGGCGAGACGCGGGATCGGCGGCGGCGGCACGACGCGCACCTCGTCGCTGATCTCGGTGAGCTCCCTGGGCAGGATCGGTCGAACGTCAGTCATCGTGACCGCAGAGCCTACCGGAGCAAGTGAGGGCAGGTTTACCTACATTCGGCCCCTACACCAGGAGTAGAACGCCGCCGGCGATCAGCGCGATCACCTTGACCAGCTCCAGTCCGACATACCCGTAGTGCGCCCGCGACCGCGGTCCCTCGGCACCGGCCAGCACCTGGTCGGAGCGGCGGGTCAACGCCGGCCGGACGAACACCATCTGCGCGGCCAGCATCACGGTCGCCACCGCCAGCAGGACCAGAGCCGCCGTCGGTCCGCCGGCGATGACTGTCGCGACCACGGCTGCTGCCGCCAGCACTCCCTCGCACACGTTGAGGGCGCGGAACACCAACCGCCCGATGCCGAGCCCGATCTGCAGGGTCACACCGGGTGCGCGGAATTTCAGCGGAGCTTCCAGGAACGAGATCGCCAGCACCATGCCGAGCCAGATGAACGTCGCTACGATGGCGACATCGAGAGCACCATGCACGGAGCGAAGCCTAGATGAGATCGTGAGGTCATGAACGAGGACCGCGTTGCCGAGTTACAGCGGTGGGAGGACTCCGGCGCGGTGTGGCGGGTGCTGACCCGCACCGCTTCGGAGGTGACCGTTGCGTTGCTGCGCTGCGACGGCGGCGAAGAGGCCGGCCGGTTCACCAGCTCCGATCCTCGCCTGCTGGCGTTCCTCGGTGACCGCACCGGCAGCGAGGACTGACCTACGCCGCAGAGAGCGCCCTCCGTTCCCGACTGCGTGCCGAAATCGCATTCCACGCGGTCGTTTCGCGGGATTCCCCGCGCTGGACGCGATCTCGGCGGACGTGCTCAGCGGACCCGATCTGATTGTCCGCTCAGCGGACGTCGACGTAGTAGACGCTGCCTGTGGTGGTGTTCTGGAAAGTACGGTCGTAGCGGTAGTCGCGGACCGTGGAGCGGATGTCGCCGCCCTTGTGGATCCCGACCACACTGGCCTCACTGAGCGGGGCGTTCGACAGCCGGTTGACCACCACGCGGTGGCCCTGGGCTTCGA
>NZ_JBTBFV010000088.1:0-14490 GCF_054786995.1 Mycobacterium sp. ZZG | reverse complement strand
GCGACCCCCGAGGGGCCGCCCGGGATCGCTCCCGCGGCTCCGCCGGGTCCGGCCACGCCGCCCGGTCCGCCGGGGATCGTGCCTGCCGCGCCGCCGGGTCCGGCGACGCCTGCGGGTCCACCGGGCACGGCGCCTGCGACGCCGCCGGGTCCGGCCACGCCTGCGGGTCCACCGGGCACGGCGCCTGCGACGCCGCCGGGTCCGGCCACGCCTGCGGGTCCACCGGGCACGGCGCCTGCGACGCCCGGGGCGGGCGGGATAGGCGGCAGCACGGCGCAGCCGGTGCCGGCCGGGTCATAACATCCGGGCGGGCCCCCGGCCGGAAGAATCCCCGGAGAGGCGAATCCGGCGGGCGCGGTGACGACAGCGGCGGCGGCAGCGGCCGCCATCAGGAGCGGTGCGCGGAGCGTGAAATTCCTCATCATGGCTGGACATGTACCTTTTCGGCAAAATCTCAAACGTCTTGAAAATAGGAGTGCCCACCGACCGTTCGTAATTCGCGAACGGTATGTCTTGGAAAATCACGTGGACCGCAACGGTCGGCATCCCGTTCAATGCCCTGATGGCGACAGATCAGGCGCGCACCGGTGCCTTCATGGCGGTGGGCTCGATGGTGTGCGTGCAGCTTGGACTGGCGATCGCCGTCACGCTGATCGACGACGTCGGCGTCGAGGGCGCGGCCTGGCTGCGGTTGGCATGGGCCGGGGTGCTGTTCCTGGTCATCGTTCGGCCGCGGAGGAAAGCCTTCACCCGCAACACCTTTGCAATGTGTGTGCTGCTTGGTGTGGTCACCGCCGCTATCACGTTGCTGTTCATGGCCGCGGTGGCCAGGATCCCGCTGGGCACCGCGAGCGCGCTGGAATTCCTCGGGCCGCTGGGGGTGGCGGTGGCCCGAGGCCGCGGGCAGGGCCGGTGGGCCTGGCCGGGGTTGGCTGCTGTCGGCGTGTTGCTCCTGACCCAGCCATGGAGCGCCGCGGTGGACCCGGTCGGGGTCGGGTACGCGCTCGGTGCGGCGGTCTGCTGGGGTGGCTACATTCTGCTCACCCAGAAGGTCGGGGACGACGTCGCCGGCATCAACGGGCTGGCGGTGTCGATGCCGGTCGCCGGACTGGTCGCGACGTTGACCGTCGGGCCTGCCGTCTTCGGCCGGATGACCCCGCAGATCCTGCTCATCGGGGTCGGTCTGGCCGTGCTGCTGCCGGTCATCCCGTTCGCGCTGGAGCTGCTGGCGTTACGCAGGCTCACCGTCGCGGCGTTCGGCACCTTGATGGCGTTGGAGCCCGCCTTCGCGATGATCCTGGGATGGCTGATCCTGCACCAGGAACCGGGTCTGCTGGGTGTGGTCGGGATCGGGCTCGTGGTGGCCGCGGGCGTCGGCGCCGCGCGCACCGGCACCCGGACCACGCCGGTACCCCTCGAAGTCGGTTGAGCCCCGGTTAGCGTGGATCCATGTCCAGAGGAATCTTCGACTCGCCGCTCGTCGGCGTGTTCAATGCCGGTGCGGCGCGCCTGATCGACGCGCCGGTCATCGGCCCGGTGGTGCGCCGTGCCATGGTCGTGATCCGCTACACGGGCAGGCGGTCCGGCCAGACGTTCCAGACCCCGGTGAACTACCAGCGATCGGGGGACGCCGTCGTGATCCGGGTGAACTTCGACGGCGCCGACCGCACCGGCCACGCCGTGGCCGCCCAGGATGAGCAGGGTCGGGTCACCGTCAGGGTGCGGCTGAACCCCTGATCCGTCAGAGCTGACAGCACCAACGACACTCGGCAGATCGTGTCAGCCCTCGAACCTCTTGCGCCGGTACAGCGTGCTCACCCCCAGCAGCAGCAGGCTCACCACGAGGATCGCGGTGGCCAGCACGTTGATCTGAGGCGGCACCGCGGCTTTCACCGCGGCGTTCACATACAGGGGATAGGTCACCTCGGCGCCGCTGACGAAGTAGGTGATGATGAAGTCGTCGAGCGACAGCGCGAACGACAGCATCGCCGCCGCGACGATGCCCGGAACGATCAGGGGCAGCGTCACCTTGAAGAAGGTGCGCGCCGGGCTAGCGCCGAGGTCGAGCGACGCATCCTCCAGCGTCCAGTCGAAACCGCGCACCCGGGCCCGCACCGTCATCGCGATGAAGCTGACCTCGAACGCGATGTGCGACAAGACGATCGTCAGGTAGCCGGCGGCCGTGTTGAAGTCCAGGAACAGTGTCAGCAGCGCAGCGCCCATCACCACTTCGGGGGCGGTCAGCGGCAGTACCAGGAAGGTGTCCACGGCGCGCTGGCCGCGCCACCGCTGGCGCACCAGTGCGATCGCCACCAGAGTTCCCAGCACCAGCGCGACCGCCGTCGACACCGCCGCGACGTTCAGGCTGAGCTTGAGGGCCTCGGTCAGCGCGGGGTACTTGAACGGGTCCAGCCAGTTGTCGAGTGTGAAGCCCTGCCACGTGTAGTTGAACTTGCCGGCAGGTTTGTTGAACGAGAACAACACGATCACGAAGATCGGCAGGAACAGGTACAACAACACCAGAGCGGCCGCGAACCGCAGCACCAGGTCACCCCAATTAGGGCGGGTACGAACCTTTTTCGGCTTCGGGTCCTGCGATGCTGCGGTGGCGATCGCCGCCCCGGCCTGGGTGGTCATACCAGATCCTCCGTACCGAGCGCCCGGGTATAGAGCAGCACGCCGATCAGGATCAGCAGCATCAGACCCAGGCTCAGCGCCGCCGCGGCCGGATAGTCCTTCACGACGAGGAACTGCTTCTGGATGACGTTGCCGATCATCGTGGTCTGTGTGCTGCCGAGGTAGTCGGCGTTGATGAAGTCGCCGACCGACGGGATGAACACCAGCATGCTGCCGGCCAGGACGCCCGGCATCGACAGCGGCAGAATCACTTTCCGGAAGCTGCGCGGGGCCCCGGAGTAGAGGTCCTTGGACGCTTCGAGCAGCCGCGGATCGATCTTCTCCAGGCTCACGTACAACGGCAGGATCATGAAGATGATCCAGTTGTAGGTCAGCCCGCCGATCACCGCCCAGCTCGTCGACAGCAGGCGACCCTCGTCGGGCAGCAGCCCGATCGTGCCCAGCGCACTGACCAGCCAGCCCTCGTCGGCCAGGATGGTCTTCCACGCGATCGTGCGGATCAGGAACGTCACGAAGAACGGCAGGATCACCAGACCCAGGATCAGGTTCTTGAACCGGCCGGCCTTGAACGCGATGACATATGCCAGCGGGAACGCCAGCAACAGGCACAGCGCCGTGGCGACGAACGCGTAGCCGAACGAGCGGAAGATCTGCTCCCGGTACAGCGTGAACGCGTCGACGTAGTTCTGAAGATCCCAGGCGAACGTCAGCGTCGGCATGAACACCGAGCCCGCGGTCTCCGACAGGGAGGTCCGTGCCAGCGAGAAGAACGGCACCACGAAGAAGATCGCGAGGTACGCGAGCGCCGGCAGGACCATCAGATACGGAGCGGCCTTGCTCCGCTGACGGCTGCTGGTGGCGACACCTGCCATGTACTCAAGCTCCTCGCGTCCGCGCTGTCACCGCGTCAGCCGCCCGTGACGGCCGCATACGCGGTGTTGTATTCCTGCGTCTGCTCGTCGGTCAGCGGGGCCCAGCTCTTGGACCGCGCCAGCACGTCGGCGGGCGGGTTGATCAGCGGGTTGCTCGCCGCGGCCGGGTCGACCTTCTCCAGTTCGGCGGTCATGTCCGACAGCACCGGGACGAACTGGGTGTACGCCACCAGCTTGGCGTAGTTGGCGCGGTCGTAGATGTAGTTGATCCACGCCTCGGCGGCCTTCTGGTTCTGCGTGGTGTATGGGATCACCATCGTGTCCAGGAACGTGGTTCCGCCGGTGTCGGGGACGACGAACTGAAGGTCGGGGTTGTCGGCCTGCAACTGTACAACGTCACCCGAATATGCCTGTGCCACAGCGATGTTTCCCGCCGCGAGGTCGTCGGCGTAGTCGTTGCCGGTGAACCGGCGGATCTGGCCGCGGTCATTCTGCTCGCGGACCAGGTCGATGGCCTGCTGGACCGCCTCGGTGGTCGGGTTCTCCGGCGAATTCCCCTGGGACAGCATGATCATCCCGAGGCCGTCCTGAGCGTCGGACAGCAGGCTGACCCTTCCCTTGAACGCCGGATCCCACAGGTCGTTGATCGACGTGATGTCGCGGCCGGTCGCGGCCCGGTTGTAGGCCAGGCCGACGAGGCCGGACATGTATGGGGCGCTGTACTTGCGGCCAGGATCGGTCTTGCTCTCCAACAGGTCGGGCCGGATGTTCGTCTTGTTCGGCACACCCTCGTCGCTGATGTCGTTGAGCCAGCCCAGATTGTGCAGGCGCACGGCCATGAACTCCGTCGGCACCACCAGATCGGCGCCGATGTCCTGCTTGCGCGACAGCGGCTCCCTGACCTTGGCGAACCACTGCTCGTTGTCGTTGAAGTCCTCTTTGTAGTCGACCGTGATGCCCGTCGCGGTCTGGAAGCCGGCGACGAAACCGTCGGCCATGTAGAGCGGCCAGTTCGAGACACGCAGAGTGCCGCTGGCCGGACCGCTGTCCTCGGCCGTGGTGCTCGACGTGCCGCTGTCGGACCCGCAGGCCGCCAGGAAGGACGAACCGAGGGTCAGGCCCGCGGCGGCCGCGGCGCTACCCCCGATGAAGCGGCGGCGCGAGGTACGGCGCGCGGTCATCCGGGCGAGCAGTTGAGGGTCGATGTCACGGGACATGGTGAGACGTGCCTTTCGTCGGCTCCAGGGAGGGGGATGGGGTCGGCAAGCAGGAATCGCTCAGGAGTCGTCGAGCATCTCTTCGAGATCCTCCGAGGTGGGGATGTCGGCGCCGGGCAACACGAGCGACGCGTCCGGCGCCCAACTCACGTGTACCTCGTCGCCGGGACGCAGCAGCGGCAGCTCTTGCTCGGGTCCGACGTGCGCGATCACCGTCGAGCCGTCCGGCGCGGCAAGCGAGAGCCGCACCACCGGACCCTGGAATGTCAGATCGGAGACCGTGGCGCGCACGGCGGCTGCGTCACCGGTGGGTGCGTCCATCGACACCCGGACGCGTTCAGGACGCACCATGAGCGTGGCGTGCCCACCCGGCTCGATCGTGGTCTCACCGGGACGTGCCTTCAGCGTCGAGCCGAGCACGTCGACCTCGACGAAATCTCGGTTGGCGCGGCCCGTGCGACGGCCGGCCCACAGATTCGCCTGCCCGATGAAACTGGCGACGAACACGGTGGACGGACGGTCGTAGATCTCGGTCGGGCTTCCGATCTGCTCGACGTTGCCCGCGTTCATGACCGCGATGCGGTCACTCATCGTGAGCGCTTCCTCCTGGTCGTGGGTCACGTAGATGAACGTGATCCCGACCTCGCGCTGGATCCGCTTGAGCTCGAACTGCATGACGTGCCGCAGTTTGAGGTCGAGGGCACCGAGCGGTTCGTCGAGCAGCAGCGCGCTGGGGTAGTTCACCAGTGCGCGGGCCAGCGCCACGCGCTGCTGCTGGCCGCCGGAGAGCTGCGCGGGTTTGCGCTCGGCGAAATCGGTGAGCCGCACGATCTCCAGCAGCTCGTCGACGCGCTTGCGAACCTCGCCCTTGTCGAGTTTCTTGCTGCGCGGGCCGTAGGCCACGTTGTCCCACACCGACATGTGCGGGAACAGCGCATAGTGCTGGAACACCGTGTTGACGTTGCGCTTGTTGGGCGGGGTCCTCGACACGTCCGCACCTTCGAGGCGGATGGCCCCTTCGGTCGGCGTCTCGAAACCCGCGATCATCCGCAACGTCGTCGTCTTTCCGCACCCGGACGGGCCGAGCATGGAGAAGAACTCTCCGGACGCGATGGAGAAGTCGGCGTCGGCGACGGCGACGTACTCGCCGAAGCGCTTGGTGACATGGTCGATCTCGATCACCGGAGCGCCCTTGGGGCGGGCGGCCGCGCTGTCCGCCGTCTTGTCTGCAGCGGTCGTGTGTGTGCCGGTCAGGGCAGGTCCTCCTCGGGGACAGCCATCATGGCTGTGGGTAAACCTTCGCGGATCGAGCGGACGTTCGCAAGCGATTCCGCAACGAATTTACATTTCCACAATGGATTCCTTCGTCGCAGCCCGCTCTCGACGCGAGAATCCGCGCAACGAGCAGCGATCTACTGATGCCTGACCTGCGCTCGGGCCGGCACTGTTCTTGTCGCACTCACGAGTTTCGCAGCTCCATGTCACGGTTCGGCGCCGTTTACGTCGACGATGGGGCGGGGTAGTGAGAACCCATGGCGACAGTCGATGTGTCCGTGACCTCCGACCTCAGCCCCGAGCGGGCCTGGGCCCTGGCCTCGGATTTGAAGCGGTTCGACGAGTGGTTGACGATCTTCGGCGGATGGAAGAGCGACGTCCCTTCCAAGATCGACGTCGACACCGAGGTGTCGTCGCTGATCAAGGTCAAAGGCTTCCGCAACGTGATCCACTGGCGGGTCACCCGCTACGACGAGCCGAAGGAGATCGAGCTTGTCGGCAAGGGCCGGGGCGGTGTGTGCATCGCGCTCTCGCTCAAAGTCGAACCCGCCCCCGGAGGCGGCTCGTCGTTCAGCGTGAGTGCCGAGCTGACCGGCGGGCTGCTGTCCACTCCGGTCGGCAACGTGGTCGCGAAGGTGATCAAGGGTGACGTGTACCGCTCGGTGTGCAATCTGGCCGAGCTTCGCTGACGCTCGCCCGCAACCTTGTCACCGCGCTCGTGCCTCGAGTCGGCGATCAACCCCATTCGTGGTTCATCGCACGCGTTTCGAAGCGTTCCTCGCCGGATTCCACGGTCCGCGGGTGTGACAGCGCGATCAGCACCATGGCCAGCAGTGCCGTCACCGCGCCGCCACAGAAGATCAGCGTGAAACTGCTTTCCTGCGGTACGCCCGCCACGGTGGTCCGGGCGAGGAGCACCGCGACGAGGGCGGCGGCCATCGAGCTGCCGACCGTGCGCGCGATCGCGTTCATGCTGGTGGCCACGCCGGTCTCGCCGGCGTGGCTGGACCCGACCACCAGCGCGGGCAGCGCGCCGTAACCCAGGCTGATGTAGGCGTTGGCCAGCACGTTCGCGGTGATGACCTGCCACGGCGAGTTGTGTGCGAACGCGATGAACAGGAAACCCGCGATACCGGCCAGCGCGGCGACGATCAGCACCGGCCGGGCGCCGAACCGGTCGATGAACCGCCCGCTGACCAGCGCGACGACGAACCCCGTCACCGCCCCGGGCAGCAGGTACACCACGCTGGCTTCGAGGACGTCGGCGCTGAAACCGTATCCGGCGGCGTCCCGATCGATCTGCACGAACTGTGTCAAACCCAGGAATGCGAAGTACAGCCCCATACCGACGAAGATCGTCGCGAGGTTGGTGAACAGCATCGACCGCTGGGCGAGCATCCGCGTCGACACCAGCGGACGTGCCGCGCGGCGCTCCCAGAACCACCACGCCACCAGCACCGCGGCGCCTCCGCCTCCGGCGCCGATCGTGCGCGGCGACCCCCAGCCCCACGAGTTGGCCTGGGTGATGGCCAGCAGCAGCGAGGACAACCCCAGCGCCAACCCCACCGCCCCGAGCCAGTCGACCGAACCTGTCATGGTGCGTCGACGGTCGGGGACGAGGGTGACGACGATGACGATGACGAGCACTGAAAACGCCGTGGTCAACCAGAACACCCGGTGGTATCCGGCGTCGCCGCTCATCAGCAGGCCGACCACCACCAAGCCGGTGCCGCCACCGAAGCCCAACGTCCCCGACAGCACCGCCATCGCCGAGACCATCCGGTCGGGGTGCAACTCCTCCCGCAGGATCGCGATGCAGATCGGGTAGAGCGCGAACGACGCGGCCTGCAGCACGCGGGCGAGCACCAGCAGCGCCAGCGACGAGGTCGCCGCGGCCAGCACCGAACCGGCGAGCACGACCCCGAGCACCGCGAGCAGCACCCGCTTCTTCCGGTACAGGTCGGCCAGCCGCCCGATCAGCGGGGTGGCAGCCGCGGCGGCGAGCAGGTTGGCGGTGACGGCCCAGCTGACCGCGACCAACGACACATCGAGTTGGTCAGCGATGACGCCGAGCACCGGCACCACCGCGGTCTGCAGCACCGCGACGGTGAGCACCACGACGCTGAGCCCGACGACCAGCAGCCGGGGCCGCCGGACCGGGGTGGCGAGCGCAGCGCCGGAAGTTCCGGTGCCCGCCTGCGTCACGGTGGCCTCCGTTCGTTAGCTGATCTTCAGTTCTCCGATTATGGCCAACAGCCTGACCGCTCAAACACTCGGGCGCTCTGGTCGACCCGGACCGGGCGTGGTCGAATGAGGCCATGTCGCAGGGGACCTCATCGGATCCGTCGGTCGAGGACGTGTTCAGCGGGCACCGGCCCTCCGGGGCGGGAGACCTGTCGGTCGAGACGCACGGCATCGCACCGATTCCCACCGGCCATCGTTATGGAAGCGCCGGCCGGCTGTTCACCGTCTGGTTCGCCCCGCAGGTCAACATGACCGGTGTCTTCACCGGCACGTTGGCGATCGTGCTCGGACTCGGCTTCTGGCTGGGCCTGCTGGCGATGGTGATCGGCACCCTGCTCGGCTCGCTGGTGGTCGGCTACCTGTCGACATGGGGCCCGCGCACCGGAACCGGTCAGCTGCCGAACGCGCGAATGGCCTTCGGCGGCACCGTCGTGGTGCCTGCCGCGCTGCAGTGGATCTCGTCGATCGCCTGGGACGCGCTGGTCGGCCTGTTCGGCGGTGAGGCGCTCGCGGCGCTGCTCGGCATCCCGTTCTGGGCCGCGGTGGCGATCGTGCTCGGGGTGCAGGGCGTGGTCGGTGTCTTCGGATACGAGCTCATCCACCGGGTGCAGGCGGTACTGACGGTGGTTCTGTTCGTCACGTTCGTGGTGTTCACGGTCAAACTCGTCGGTGGCCATGAGGTCGTGGTGCCTGCCGAGGTCGCCGGGCCCGACCTGGTGGGCGCCTTCGTGCTTGAGGTGACGATCGCGTTCAGCCTGGCCATCTCGTGGGCGACCTACGCCGCGGACTTCAGCCGGTACCTGCCCAGCGAGGTGTCACCGGCCCGGGTGTTCGGGTTCACCACCGCTGGTCTCGGGCTCGGGTATGTGTTCGTCCAAGGTGTCGGGATCGCCGCCGCCGGCGTCGTCAGTGAGCACACCGCCGAAGGGGTGCGGTCGGTGATGGGCGGGGGATTGCTCGGCGGTCTGGCCTTGCTGGTGATCGCGGTGGCCTCCATCGGATCGGGCGTGATGAACGACTACAGCGGCTCGCTGGCGCTGCAGACGCTCGGCGTCCGCGTGCGCCGGCCGGTGTCGGCGGTGATCGTCACGGTGCTGGCGTTCGCGCTCATCCTCTGGCTGCACAGCGCCGACACCGCCACCCGGTTCACCGATGTGCTCCTGCTGGTCAGTTACTGGATCCCGGCGTTCGTGGCCGTGGTCGTGGTCGACTGGCGATACCGGGCGAAGGGCCGCCGCACCATCGACCCGGCCACCGAGACCACGGACCGTGCGGATGCCGTAGCTGCGCTGGTCGTGTTCGTGGTCTCTTATGCTGCGGCCATCCCGTTCATGAACACCTCGCTGATCCACGGGCCGGTCGCGATGGCCTGGCATGGCGCCGACATCGCCTATTTCGTGAACCTCGCGGTGGCCGCGGTGCTGTACGGCGGCTACCGCGCGGTGCGCAGCCGGTCGCGGTTCGGGGCGCCGTCGTCGGGGTACTGACCGTGGTGCGCGCCGCGCCGTTGCGTCGCGCAAATCCGAAAGGACCCCGATGCGCCCGTTGACCCTCGCCAAGACCGCGGGCGCGGCATTCGCCGCTGCCGCCGTCGGTGGGCTGGCGACCCGCCCCGCCGTCGAGTCCCGCTGGTACCGGCGGCTGCGCAAGCCCGATTTCCAGCCGCCCGGGGCGGCGTTCCCGATCGTCTGGAACCTGCTCTACAGCGACATCGCGGCGGTGTCGGCGTCGACGATCGACACGCTCGATGACCGCGGCGAGACCGATCGGGCGCGCGCCTATCAGCGCGCGTTGGCCGTCAACCTGGTGCTCAACGCCGGCTGGAGCTGGATTTTCTTCAACCGGCGCATGCTCGGTCCCGCGGCGGCGGTGGCCGGCGCGCTGACTGTCAGCAGCGCCGATCTGGCCCGTCGGGCCGCAGCGGTGAACTCGAAGGCGGGAGTGGCGCTGGCGCCCTACCCGCTGTGGTGCGCGTTCGCGACGGTGCTGTCCACCCGCATCTGGCAGCTGAACCGCTGAAGCCGCCGAGGGGACGCGTTGGTGCGCCCCGGTGCCGACCGCTGGTCGGCCGCGGGTTCTACTGAAAGCGTGGAGCAGACAACCGAAGCCGCGGACGCGGCGCATTTCCAGGCGGTCGACGGAGGGTTCACCCCGACGCGGTACGCACAGAGCCACTGGGGAGAAGACCATCTCAACGGTCCCGCTGTCGTCGGGCTGGTCGCACGCGGTCTCGAAAAGGAGTGCGGATCCGACGAATTCCACCCGACCCGGCTGACCGTTGATCTGTTCCGCGCCGCCCGCAACGCGTTGACCACCCTCGACATCCGGGTGGTGCGCGATGGTCGCCGAGTCCGCAGCGCCGAATGCGACGTCGTGCAGAACGGGAACGTGGTCGCCAGGGCCACGCTGATCCAGTATCGGCCGTCCGAGCCGCCACCGGGGGCGCTGTGGCATCCGCCGTCGACCGGGCCGGAGTTCCCCGTACCCGACGGGGCCATCCAGCCTTTCGTCGGCAGTGACGATGTCGGGTGGACCCGCTCGCCGGCTGCGCACCAAAATCCCTCGCGGAAAAGGTTTTTCAACGATGGGATCCGAACGGTGGCCGGTGAGGAGAACTCGCCTTTCGTGCGGGCGGCGATGGTGGCCGAGGCGACGAGCCTGGTGACGAATCTGGGTACCGCCGGGGTCGGTTACATCAACGGCGATCTGACGGTGGCGTTGTCCCGATTGCCCGTCGACGACTGGATCGGCATCCAGGCCGACTCCCACCACGCCGCAGCAGGCGTCGCGGTCGGCACGGCGACACTGTTCGACAGCCAGGGTGCGTTCGGCGCCGGACTGACCACCGCCATCGCCAATCCGGCGGCCCAGATCGACTTCTCCACAAGAAGTTTCAATCCGGGCGACATCAATTACGAGTAGGTGCCCGACCCGGCGGGGTTCTCGATACTGCGGGCTGCTCGAAGCTGCCGGGCTCGATCCTCTACAGGCCGACCCGTGCGCAGGCCTCATCGAACTCCTCGAGCGCTACCTTGTCGCTTTTGCCGTCGGCCAGCGCCCGCTGATAGACCGCGACGACATCGTCCTGGAGCTCGGCGAACCGCTGGTCCCAGGCCTCGGAATCGAAGCGCCAGTAGCCGGAGACGTCGTATTGGTCAATGGTCCACCCCAGTCCACGAAGGTGCCGGCGCGCAGCCCGAGATTCTGCGGCCTCGCCGGCGAACCAGCAGTAGCCGCGGCCCTCGGGCAGGCGGAGCGCTTCCACAGTTCGCGCGAGCGCGCTTGGAGCACAGCCGTTTCCGGATCCTACAAGTGGTATCACGGTGACGAGGGGATGTTCCGGCAAGTACCCGAGATCGCCGGGGTCGGCGACCTCGACGACCAGGACGGCCTCGGCGTCCTCGGCGAGTTCGTCCACGATCCGGGCAGCCGCGGGCAAACCCGCCAGGTCGGCGACCAGCAGCTGCCACGCCGTGTCCGCGGCGGGGCGGTACCACGACCGGGCGTGGTCGAGTCCGACACGGTCTCCGGGTTCCGCGGTCAACGCCCACCGGGTGCCCGGACCGCCCGTGTGCACCGTGACGTCCACGGTGATGATCGGCCCGTCGTGGTGCCGCAGCGAGTAGTGACGACCCACGGAAACGGAACCAGCGCTGCCATCGCTGGGGAAGTAGACGCCGACAGCAGAGTCACCGGCCGGCTCGATGTCCAGGGTGGCCGGATCATCGACATGCAACACGATGCGTTGCATGCGATCGGTCAACCGCAGGGTCTCGACGACGGAAGCATGCGAGAACGGCACCCAGGCAGGTTAGCTAGATGCAACCGCTCACGGAGATCCGCCGTCCGACGTTTGCGCACACCGACACGTTCGGAGGTGGTGGGGGAGGCGGCGGGGGCGGCGGCGCTGCCTGGTAGTCCTCGGGCAGCGGTGCGTATGCGGCCGGCGGCGGCACCCAGGGAGCGATCGCGTCGGCGACGCTGCCGCACGCATTCACCGACACGTGACGTCCGCCGACCGACCCGCAGACGTCCGCACCGGCCTGCGCCGGTTCGGCCAACGCAGCAAGGCCCAGTGTCGCCAGCACCAATCCGGTCGACGCCATCACTCGCGCGGTCCACACGTGTGGGATCGTACCGCGCGAACCATGGATTTTGGGTGTAGCTTCGACCCGCCGGATCCGAGAGAAAGCAGCCTGCGCATGCCGACGATCACCACCCGCGATGGCGTCGAGATCTTCTACAAGGACTGGGGTTCGGGGCAGCCGATCGTCTTCAGTCACGGTTGGCCGCTGTCGTCCGACGACTGGGATGCCCAGCTGATGTTCTTCCTCGAGAGAGGGTTCCGGGTGATCGCGCATGACCGCCGCGGCCACGGTCGTTCCGCCCAGGTTGCCGACGGCCACGACATGGATCACTACGCCGACGACCTGGCCACGGTCGTCGAGCACCTCGACCTCCAGGACGCAGTGCACGTCGGACACTCCACCGGCGGCGGCGAAGTGGTGCGCTTTCTGGCTCGCCACGGGGAGAGTCGCGCGGCCAAGGCGGTGCTGATCGCGGCCGTTCCGCCGTTGATGGTGCAGACCGAGAGCAATCCGGGTGGGCTGCCGAAGTCGGTGTTCGATGACTTCCAGCACCAAGTCGCGACGAACCGGTCGGCTTTCTACCGTGCAGTCCCCGAGGGCCCGTTCTACGGGTACAACCGCGACGGGGTCGAACCCGTCGAGGGCGTCATCGCGAACTGGTGGCGACAGGGGATGATGGGCGGGGCGAAGGCCCACTTCGACGGCGTGGTGGCGTTCTCCCAGACCGACTTCACCGAGGACCTCAAGAAAATCCAGCTGCCGGTGCTGGTGATGCACGGCGACGACGATCAGGTGGTCCCGTATGAGGCGTCCGGGCCGCTGTCCGCCGATCTGCTTCCCAACGGAACGCTGAAGACCTACAACGGATTTCCGCACGGCATGCCGACCACCCATGCCGACGTGATCAACGCCGACCTGCTGGCGTTCATCCAGTCCTGAGGTCAGCGATTTCTTTCGGCACAGACCCTTCGGGTCCGCCGGGCCGTCATCGCGACAGTTGGTGGGTTGTCGGGTCGGTCCTGACTTGGATGCGGTGGCCGCCAGGTCAGTTGGTGGTCGGTGGTGGGGGTTGGTAGGCGGGGTACCAGCGCCAGCTGATGCGTTCGCCGGTGGGGCCGCGGTAGGGCGTCACCGCTGGTGGGGGTTGGGTGGGTGGGCGGGCCAGGGATCCGGGTTTGAGGTCTCGGCCGGTGCTGTCGGTGACCCGGAGCCGCTCGGCGGGGCCGGTGATGGTGATGACTCCGCGGTGGTGCAGCCGGTGATGGTGGGGGCAGACCAGCACCAGGTTGTCCAGCTCGGTCAGTCCGCCGTCTTCCCAGTGCTCGATGTGGTGGGCATGCAGCCCGCGGGTGGCCCCGCAGCCGGGCACCGCGCAGCTGCGGTGCCGGTATTCCAGCGCCCGACGTAGCCGGCGGCTGATGGTGCGGGTGGTGCGCCCGGCCCCGAGGGGGATTCCGTCGCGTTCGAACCACACCTCGCAGGTGGCATCACAGCTCAGGTAGCGGCGCTGTTCGGCCGAAAGCAGCGGCCCCAGATGCAGGGCGGCGATCTGGTCTTTGACATCGACATGGACCACCACCGTGGTGTGCGCACCGTGCGGGCGGCGTGCGGCCTCGACATCCCAGCCCGCCTGGACCAACTCCATGAATGCATGACCGGCCGTCGGGATCGGCGAACGCCCCAGGCCCCGCCCGTCGCCGTCACTATGCCCGTCACGGTGGCCGACGCCGTATCCACCCGCGCCGTACCCACCGGCGCTGTCGCCGTTGTGGGCGGCGGTGTCGGGGTTGTCTGTGTCGGGGTTGGTGGTGTCGTCGCGTTTCCACTGCGCGATCAACCCGTCGTGGTGTGCCTTCAGGGCCGCTTCGAACTTCGCCGACTCCAGCAGCGGGAGCCTGATCCGCCAACACACGAACTCCCCGTCGATGGTTTTGGAAATCGACGGCTGCGGCACCGGCTCACACACCGGCTCAGGCGCAGGCTCGGGTTCAGGCTCGGGCGCAGGTTCGGGTTCGGGTTCGGGTTCGGGACGGGCTTCGACGCTGATCGCGGTCCGCAACTGGCTGACCGTGGCATTGGCGGCCAACTGCGCATAATGGGCATCCGAACCCCTCCCCGCGCCCTCGGCGATCGCCCCGACCTGATCCAACGACAGCC
>NZ_JBTBFV010000087.1:0-15571 GCF_054786995.1 Mycobacterium sp. ZZG | reverse complement strand
CCGGGCCGTACAACTCACGCGCACCACCGAGCGCGTCTGCGGTCGCATCGACCAAGCCCTGCAAGGACATGCCCGGCAGTATCACCCACCACCCACACCACCGACCACCACCAGAACCAAAATCGCTCGATGTCAGTCAGGAAGCGGGCCCAGCTTGTTCGGGGCAGGCGAGGTCGATGCGCCGTGTCTCGACGGGTGTCGTGCACGTCGCGCGGACTTGTCGGACGCATTCGTCGAGGTTTTCTTGGGAGATGTCGGCGGCGATGAACCGCTGCGCATGGGGGCGAAAGCCACGGCGTTGGCCCCGCCGCCGGCGCCCCACTCCATCACCGTGTTCGGGCTGGGCGAATTAAGGGCTCGGGCGAAGGTTTCATAGATCTTCCAGTGGTCGTCACCGACCTCCAGCCAGGCTTGATCACCGATTCCGTTGCGCCAGTGTGAGTTCGCTTCCCAGGCCGATCCTGTGGGCGCCGACCAGTAGCGGGCGGCTTGCCCGGCGATCCGGTTCCGGAATCGCCGCCTTCCCGCTGCTGCCAGCGCTGCTGCCAGGATTCGCTCGCCTCGCACTGCCACGTCGATACCTCCGCAAGGACTTGTTTCCGGTTGGGCTGACAGTAACCGGCCTTCCCTGGACGTGGCCGCCTTCGACGCCGGAGCGACCCCGCACCAGTCGCCGCACTCTAGGACTCGATGAGCATCCCGCGGATTGGAACGGGTGTCGCGTCCACACCAGTCAGCTAGGCAACCGGGCGCCGACGATCGCTAGCGGCACACCACTGCGCCTCCAGTGACACCTCCGGGCAGCTTGTGGGCCAGCCAGCGCGGGGCCGGTGGCTGAGCGGGCAAGGAATCCTCGGACAGCTATCTGGAGGCTCTTGGCGCTGCTAGAGGGCACCACATTGTGCGGCGCTGAACCCGCGGTGGTGCGCGCATCTGCAATGATCGAGCGAGCGGCATTGTGCAAGGAGGGGGCCATGGCGAGGTCTGACCTGGTGATTGATCTGGTCGAGGCGCAGCAGCGTGGCGACGTCGCCCGCTTTCGCATGCTGGTGGAGGCGATCATCGCCGAGGAGCGCAACAATCAGCACCATCTTGTGGCTGATCGTCTGTCCGAATTGATCACCACTGCCGGTGCTCGCAGCCTGCTCGCCCGTGATGACACCGCCCGCCAGGTCGCTGATCTGGTCACCGAAATTGTGCCTAAGCGGCGATTGTCAGAGGTGCATCTGGCGCCTGTCGTCACGGCGGCGGTGACCGAGATCATCGAGGAGCATCACCGTAGCGAGCTTCTCCGCAGCCACGGCCTGGAACCGCGTAACCGCATCCTTTTGGAAGGTCCGCCTGGTAACGGTAAAACCTCGCTTGCTGAAGCGTTGGCAGCGGAGTTGATGGTGCCGTTCTACGCCGTGCGTTACGAGGGAGTTGTATCTAGCTTTCTCGGAGAGACAACGAGTCGAATCGATCACGTTTTCGAGTTCGCAAGGACTCGGCGCTGCGTGCTCTTTTTCGACGAGTTCGACACCATCGCAAAGGAGCGCTCCGACGCGCACGAAACCGGCGAAATCAAGCGCGTCGTTTCGACGTTGCTCCTACAGATCGATCGCTTGCCCTCCCACGTCGTCGCCATCTGCGCGACCAACCATGGCGAGCTGCTCGACCGCGCGGCGTGGCGCCGCTTTCAGGTGCGTTTAACACTGCCTCCCCCGTCGCGCATACAGGCCACGGCTTTTCTCGAGCAGCTGCGTATGCGGCTCGGCGGGAACCTCGGTATGGCGCCGCGCACCCTCGCCGACAAGCTTGCGGGCGCCAGCTACGCCGACATTGAGGAGTTCGCGCTGGATGTCATGCGGCGCTATGTGTTGTCGCTACCCGATGGCCGTGTCGAGGATGTGGTGCGCGAACGGCTCAAGCAGCGCAACGCCATGAGGGAGATGTGACCTCTCCGCGTCCACCGCTGTCGTTCGGCGCCCCGGTGACCGGGCCTATACCTACCGTCGCGCCCCGCTTTCCTGGAACTCGCATCGCCGGACCGGAACCGGCCCGGCAAGGGCAGCGGCTAGCACCACAGTTCGCCGCTCTCCACGAGGCTCTGCAGGCTGGGCGCGTCGACGTGGACGGCGACACCAGTGAAGCCGATCCCGAGCTTGTGGTGGTCTTCGACCTCGCCGCGCCCGTAGCCGAGTTCGCGCGAGCCGCAGCCCGTGTGCCCGGCCTGGAGTTCCTCCTCGAAGTTGATGGCGACGAGTTCGCCGCCGACGACGACTTCCACGCCGTACGCGATGGCGAACCGAGCGACGATGCCGTGACCGACAGTCTCTATGTTGTGATGTCGAACAGCCAGGCCGTCGTTGAGCTCCTCGCCCTCTTCGCGCGATGGCAGGAGAACCGCGATGCAGCAATGCCTTTCGGGTTAGCGCCCTTACGCGAGGTCTTTTCGCTGTTACGCGAGGTGAGGCGCTGGGGACCCCAAGATCGGGTCCGCGAGACCGGTCTGCTGGAGCGCTGGCGCGAAGACGTCGCCGTCGTTGGACAGTCAGCCACCACGGCCCGCGTCGAAGTCGAGCTGTGGTTCCGCCGCGATGCCGCCCGCCGGGCGGTTGCCGAAACGACTGTACGGGAACTCATCACCGCAGCCGGCGGCCAAGTCATCACTCAATCGACACTCACCGGCATCGGCTATCACGCCATTCTCGCTGATATCCCCTACAGTCAGGTCGAAGCGGTCCTTGATCGCGGGCCCGACGCGATCGCACTGTTGACTACCGACACCATCATGTATGTGTCCCCGGCACGGCCGATGACCATTCCGTCAGCAGCGCCCTCCGACGAACCTGTTGAACCCGAAGTGTTTTCGGTGAAGCCCACCGACCGACGTCCACGGATCGCCCTGCTCGATGGCCTGCCGATGGCCGGTCACATCGCCCTCTCCGAACGACTGATCATCGACGATCCTGACCAGATCGCTGCGTCCTATACCGCATCACAGATGCAGCACGGCACCGCCATGGCGTCGCTGATTTGCCACGGCGACCTCAACGCTCCCGGCAGACCAACACAGCGCCGCGTGTACGTGCGGCCGATCATGCAGCCACACCCATTCAGTGGCCAAGGCGAAACCGTGCTGAGGGACCGGCTATTAGTCGACCTCATCCACGAAGCCTTTCGACGCCTGTTCGAGCGACACGGCCAACACGATCCTGCGGCTCCCAGCGTGAGAATCGTCAACTTGTCCATCGGCGACCCCATCCAGATGTTCGTGCGCCGCATCAGCCCCCTAGCGAAATTGTTGGACTGGCTCGCCCACACGTACAACGTGCTCATCCTGGTCAGCGCGGGCAACCATCCCATTGACGCCGACATCCCCGCAGCAGCGCTGCTCGATGTATCCGAACTACGGCGCGCGGTGGGCACCGCCATGTACGCGCAGGCGCGCCGTCGACGACTCCTCTCCCCCGCTGAGGCAGTGAACGTCATCTCCGTGGGAGCCCTGCATGCAGACGCCGCGACCACCCCAACCAGCGACACGGTGCTCGACACCGCCGACGCGGGAATGCCCGCGCTCTACAGTCCCGTGGGTTTCGGCCACCGCAACTCGGTAAAACCGGAAATACTGCTGCCCGGCGGTCGAAGTCTGCACCAGCGTCCGACTTCGGCCGAAGGAACCACGACCTTGTATCCGGCGGAAACAACGATCACCGGCCCCGGTATGCGCGTCGCCGCACCCGGACACGGCGGCGCGCTCAACGGAACGGCCTATCTGCACGGAACCAGCAATGCCACCGCCCTCGCGACGCGCACCGCCGACCACATCTTCGATGTGCTTGAAGCCCTACAGTCCGCCGACGGCGAACCACCGTTCGCCACCGCCGAATACCATCCTGTGCTTGCCAAGGCTTTGCTTGTTCACGCCGCATCCTGGGGCGCCATGCGCGAGGGGCTGACCCGCACCATAGGCGGCGGCGCCGATCTCAACCGTCGTGACATCTCTCAGCTACTTGGCTACGGCGCCATCGACGCCGAACGGATCGTCACAGCCGCGACCAACAGAGTTCTCCTCCTCGGCGCCGGGTCCATCACAGCCGACCAACGCCAGACATTTGCACTGCCTCTGCCGGCCAGCCTGGCTGCGACGACCGACTGGCGACGGCTGACGATAACCCTGGCCTGGCTTTCCCCGGTCAACACAGCGACGCGCCGACATCGTATGGCCCGTTTATCTTTCGAGCCGCCGCGTCAGCCACTGGGAGTCGAGCGCCTGGAAGCTGAAGCGCGCGTGTCCCGCAACGGTACGGTTCAACACGAGATTCTTGAAGGTCAGCGGGCCGTCGTGTTCACTGCCAGCGATGCGCTGGAGATCAACGTCGACTGTCGCGTCGACGTAGGACGCCTGGCGGCACCAATTCGCTACGGACTGGCGGCGACACTTGAAGTTGCCCCAACCATTCGTGCTGATATCCACCAGGACGTTCGTCAACAACTGCAAATACGACTGCGCACCAGGACACGGTGACACGCGTAGTCCCGGCGACACTCTGAGCCGTTTCCGGACGCGAACAGCGACGTGCGCTACTGCCGCATCGGCGAGGTCTCAAGAGAAGCCGGTGTTGGTTATCGCCGAACGGCGGTGGTTGAGACTCGCAGACGAAGGGTCGCATCGAGCCATCTACGTAGGACGGCAGTAGTTGATGACGAATGAATCTCGTTCGTATTGAGATGTGGCCTCATGCAGCCAGTGTCGAGGGTGGCGCTGTCATCCTGGTTCGGTGGCGCCTAGGACAGCGAAGAAGACCGACAGCCGGTTAGCGGCTCGGCTTGCCGCGCTCGCCTCACTAGGCGCTTCTGTCATCCATTTCGCCGTCGTTCCCACGCACTGGCAGGAATGGATGCCAGCGGGCCTGTTTTTCGCTGGCATCGCGCTGTTCCAACTGTTGTGGGCGCGGCTAGTACTCGCCCGTACCACCACCCCGGTGCTAGCTCTTGGCATCATGGTCAACCTTGCCGTTATTGCGCTTTGGTCCGTGTCGAGAACCGCGGGAGCGCCGCTTGGGCCCCACGCCGGTCAAGCCGAACTGATCCAAGCCGCGGATCTATGCGCGTTGCTGCTTCAGATCTATGTCGTCATGGGCGCTGGCTGGGTCTGGCACCGCGGCCTTCAAGGAGAACCGGTGCCCGCCGTCGGCAGTGCCATGGTGCTCCTGGGCGCGATTGGGATCGTCACGTTGGCGTCCACAGTGGGCGCTGCCTCTGGTCTACGGCACGGCCACCACGCCCCGGCCGGCGCTGAAGCAGGGGCTCATCACCACGGACCTGGTGCAGAGCAGACTGACGACCATCACAGCCATCCTGAACCATCCCCTGCAGCGCCCGCTGGGGAGCCCGCCTCCGATGATCACGGAACCGGTGCAGAACACGTCGACGACTATCACAGCCACGATCCGGAGCCGACGTCTCCCCCGCCTGCCGTGCGCCCAGTCGAAGCTCCTGCGCCAGGCGCTGGCTCTGGCGGCGCGCCTGAGCAGGCTACGCCCGTGCCCATCAGCGAGCCGCTTCCAGCGGCGACGCCGCTAGACGACCACCAAGACCACGACCATGTGCATTGACCTACGCCTGGGTGGCCAATTCACGGTCTGACGGCTAGTTTCCGCCCGTCAGGTCTGCCCGCTCGATGGCGTCGCCCGGATGACGCACGATGTCGAGGGCCGACATTCCGATGCCGTAGGTGGATAACCATCGCCTCGGCCGGACCGCGATGAAGCACAGCTCAGCACTCTGAGAGACGATGCGCTCCTCGGCGGCGAGAATGCGACGGAGGAACCAGTCCGCGTGGAATGCCCCTCGCGCGTCGGCGTTTTCGTGGTTCAGTATTTCGGCCGACCCCGCAAACTGGACAGCTGCCGGCGGCATCATGGGGAGAAAGCGGTGCGGCACGGGAATGACGAAGGCTACCTGTGGGCGTCGTCGGATGTTTCCCACCTTGACGTTCGTAGTACGGGTCGTGATGTACAACGTCAGGTTTGTGCCTTCACCGGCCGCTGCGTACGTGACGGCCGTCGCGTGGGGGTTGCCGCTGCTATCGAGCGTCGACAGGGTGCCGAACGACCGTCGTCGAATCGAATTTTCGACAGTGGCGAGGTCGGTCACTGGTGCTCCTTCCTCCGCTTCCCCGGCTCCGATTGGGTGGCTTGTCGCTCAGCTACACGCCGTCTACGGCGCATCCGAAGGTACCGGCGGTCGACGGATAATTGAGAATTCGACCGGCGACTGCATTTGCTTTCTTCGTGCGAAGCTCCACCTGGTGGGGAGCGGCGATTCGAATTCACATGGTCGCCGGCTGCTCCACATGGTGGGCCGTCCCCTAACGGTTGAGAACGGCGCGGGTGCTCGCCTCGGGCGACAAATCGAGGCGGCGCAGAAGTTGCGCGTTGAGCGCGACGACGATCGTTGACAGTGACATGAGGAGGGCGCCGACCGACATGGGCAGCACGATGCCGATGGGTGCCAGCACACCAGCAGCCAGGGGCACAGAGATGAGGTTGTACCCGGCGCCCCACCAGAGATTCTGTTTCATCTTGCGGTAGCTGGCGCGGGACAGCTCGATGACCGACAGCACCGAGCGGGGGTCGGAACTGGCCAGGATGACACCGGCGGAAGCGATGGCGACGTCAGTGCCGGCACCGATGGCGATGCCGACGTCGGCCTGCGCCAAGCCGGGGGCATCGTTGACTCCATCGCCGACCATGGCAACCTTTTTGCCCTCGTGTTGCAGGGCAGCAACTTTCGACGCCTTGTCTTCGGGGCGCACCCCCGCGAACACCCGGTCGATGCCCAGTTCGTGGCCGACACTATTGGCGACGGCTTCGGCGTCGCCGGTGATCATGACGACTTGCACGCCAAGCTTGTGAAGCGCATCGACGGCTTCGCGGGATTCGGGGCGGATCTCGTCGGCCAAGCGCAGGCCGCCGAGCACCTCTCCGTCGCGGATGACGTGCAGAATGATGGCGCCTTCGCCGCGCCACGCGGTGGCCGCGGGGACCTCCTGGGCGCCGACTTCTTCGAGAAGTCGGGGGCCGCCCACTCGGATTTCGTGCCCGTCGACCGTCGCAGTCACACCGACGGCAGGAGAGGACGAGAAGCCGCTGGCGCGCGGCACGGTTAATCCCCTATCCTCGGCGGCTTTCACGATGGCCCGCGCCAGGGGGTGTTCACTGTCGGTCTCGGCGGCGGCGGCGAGCGCGAGCACGGTGTCGCCGTCGTCGTCTCCGGTCGCCTCGACGGCGGTGACGGTGGGTTCGCCTTTCGTCAGGGTGCCGGTCTTGTCGAACAGCACGGCGTCGACAGTGCGCATACCTTCCAGGGCCAGCCGGTCTTTGATCAAGACGCCGCCTCTGGCGGCGCGTTCGGTGGCGATGGACACGACCAGTGGTATCGCCAGGCCCAGCGCATGAGGGCAGGCGATGACCAGCACGGTGATCGCTCTTACCACCGAGGCATCGGGGTTGCCGACGATTGTCCATGCCGCCGCGGTGATCGCGGCGGTGATCAGGGCGAACCAGAACAGCCAGCCGGCGGCCTTGTCGGCAAGGCGCTGGGCACGCGAGGACGAATTCTGTGCTTCGGTGACCAGGCGTTGGATGCCTGCTAGGGCGGTGTCGTCGCCGGTGGCGGTGATCTGGACCCGAAGCCCGGAATCGGTGGCGACGGTGCCGGCTGTGACGGGATCCCCGACGCCGCGGGTAACGGGCCGGGATTCGCCGGTCACCATGGACTCGTCCATGTCGGCGCGTCCGTCGACGATCTTGCCGTCGGCAGGGATGCTGCCGCCGGGTCGGACTACAACGACATCGCCGACGTGCAGGTCGGTCGGCGAGACGGTGACGGTGCGGTCGCCGTCGATCTTCTCGGCTTCGTCGGGAAGTAGTGCGGCCAGTGAGTCCAGCGCTGAGGTGGTCTGGGCCAGCGAGCGCATTTCTACCCAGTGGCCGAGCAGCATGATGACGATGAGAAGGGCGAGTTCCCACCAGAATTCCAGCTCGTGGTGGAGCAGGCCCAAGCTCGCGCCCCAGGACGCGAAAAAGGCGACGGTGATCGCCAGTCCGATCAGGAGCATCATTCCTGGTTTGCGGGAACGGATCTCGTTCAGCGCACCGGTGAGGAAGGGGCGGCCACCGACGACGTACATCACTGTCCCGAGCAGGGGCGCGATCCAGCGTGCGCCGGGGAAGTCGGGGACGTCGTAACCGAGCAGCATCGCGAACATGGTTGAGAACGCGACGACCGGTATGGCGATGATCAGGTTGATCCAGAAGAGCTTGCGGAATTGGGCCACGTGGTCACCGCCGTGGCCGCTATGGCCCGTGTGGCCGGTGTGATTGTCATGGCCGTGGTGTTCGCCGTGTGGGTGGGTGTCAGGGTGTGCGCTGGGGAATTGGTGGTGGGCGTGCCCGCCAGGGTGGGATGTTGCTACGCCGTGGTCATCGCGGTTTGTCATGTTCTTTCCTTAGGGGACTTCGCGTTTCAGTCGACGCGCATTGATGATGTGGGTGTTAGGAACGCACCAAGCGGGCGATGGCTTCAGAGGCTTCTGTGAGTTTGGCGTCAGCGGCCGGTCCGCCGGTGGCGGCGGCGTCACGGACGCAGTGGCGAAGATGGTCGTCAAGCAGTGCCAGCGCGACGCCTTGGAGGGCTTTGGTGAGCGCGTCTGTTTGGGTCAGGATGTCGATGCAGTACCGCTCCTCTTCGATCATTCTGCTGATGCCGCGGGCTTGGCCTTCGATGCGCTTCAACCGCTTGAGGTATTTGTCTTTATCGGTGATGTAGCCGTGGTGGGTGGTGCCTGTTGAGGGGCAGTGCCTGGTGTTGTCGGCGTGGGTCATGACGCTTTCCTTGTGCGTGGTGGTGACTAACTTTGGGTGCCCGGCGAGGAGTGCGCGACGAGGGTCGCGGTCATGCGGCGGAGGCATACTTGTCGGGGTCGCGGTCGAAGCGTGGTCCGCATCCCTTGCAGCAGAACCAGTAACGCCGACCGCGATAGTCACGGAATAGTCCCGCCGCTTCGGCGATCGTCTTGTTCACCGGCGTGCCGGGCATCACGGGGCAGGTGGTCTCGTTCTGCGATCCGAGGTGAAGCAGGTTCCTCGCCGTAGGGTCGATGGGTGAGGTATCGATTTTGTCGGCTGCGCCGCTGCAGCAGCAGGCTGACGTGCGGTTCTGATTCTCGGACATGGGTTCTCCTCACAGGTGGCGGTGATTTAACTGGTGTTGTCGGCGGAAGTGGTTTTGAAGCGGCGCAGGCGCAGGCTGTTGCCCACCACGAAGACGCTGGAGAATGCCATTGCGGCTCCGGCCAGCATCGGATTGAGCATGCCCAGTGCTGCGACGGGGATCGCTGCGACGTTGTAGGCGAACGCCCAGAACAGGTTGGTTTTGATCGTCGACAGTGTTTCGCGGGACAGCCTGATCGCGTCAACGGCGCTGCGCAGGTCACCGCGCACCAGGGTGATGTCGGAGGCCTCGATGGCGACGTCGGTGCCGGTGCCCATCGCCAGACCGAGGTCGGCTTGGGCGAGGGCGGGCGCGTCGTTGACTCCGTCGCCGACCATGGCGACCGTCTTGCCTTCGGCTTGGAGGCGTGCGATGACGTCAACCTTGCCTTCGGGCATGACTTCGGCGATGACGTCGTCGATGCCGACTTCGGCGGCGATCTGTCGAGCGACGGCTTCGTTGTCGCCGGTGAGCAACACGGGGGTCAGACCGATGTCACGCATCTGCGAGATTGCCTGTGCGCTTGTCGGTTTCACGGTGTCAGCGATGACGAGTACACCGCGCGCCTGCCCGTCCCACCCGACCGCTACCACGGTCTTTCCCTGGGCTTGCGCGCGGGCCTTGGCGTGGGACAGATCCGGGCTGAGGTGTTGCGCCCAGTCGGACAGCAGTGATTCGCGCCCGACGACGACGGCGTGTCCATCCACGATGCCGTGGACGCCTTTACCTTCGACATTCGCGAAGTCCTCCGGAACGGGCAAGGCGTGGAGTTCCTCGGCCGCCGCGGCGGCGACGGCTTGGGCGATGGGGTGCTCGGAGGCGTTCTCCAGGGCGCCGGCCAGTCGAAGCAGCTCCGCACGTTGGGTTTCCGGCGCTGTGATGACATCGACCAGCGTCATTTTGCCGGTGGTGACGGTGCCGGTCTTGTCCAGCACCACGGTGTCAACCTTGCGGGTGGATTCGAGCACCTCGGGACCTTTGATCAGCACGCCGATTTGTGCGCCGCGGCCGGTGCCCACCAGCAGGGCGGTGGGCGTGGCCAGCCCGAGGGCGCAGGGGCAGGCGATGACGAGGACCGCGACCGCTGCGGTGAACGCGGCGGCGACTGAGAATCCCGCGCCCAGCCAGGCGCCGAGGGTGATCACGGCGATAGCGATGACGATCGGTACGAAGACGCCGGAAATGCGATCGGCCAGGCGTTGCACTTCGGCCTTGCCGGTCTGGGCGCGTTCGACTAGCTGGGCCATCTGCGCGAGCTGGGTGTCCGAGCCGACGCGAGTGGCCTGCACCACCAGCCGGCCGCCGGCGTTGACGGTGGCACCGACCACGGTGTCGCCGGTAGCGACTTCCA
Organism: Mycobacterium sp. ZZG; assembly: GCF_054786995.1. Classification (NCBI taxonomy): domain Bacteria; kingdom Bacillati; phylum Actinomycetota; class Actinomycetes; order Mycobacteriales; family Mycobacteriaceae; genus Mycobacterium; species Mycobacterium sp. ZZG. The sequence continues at coordinate 4,959 of NZ_JBTBFV010000087.1, read as the reverse complement.
CGGGTACCGCTTCGCCGGTCAGCATCGAGGCGTCGACAGCCGAGGAACCGGACACCACCACGCCGTCGGTGGCGATCTTCTCCCCCGGGCGCACGATGAACTCGTCGCCAACCACGAGTTCTTCGATGGCGATCTTGGTTTCCGTCCCGCCGCGCAGGACGGATACGTCTTTGGCGCCTAGGCCGAGTAGGGCTCGTAGTGCCGCTCCGGCCTGCCGTTTGGACCGCTTCTCGAAGTAGCGTCCGGCCAGGATGAACGTGGTTACGCCGGCGGCGACTTCGAGGTAGATGTTGGCGGCGCCATGCGACGGCGCCAGGGTGAACGCGAAGGGATGCTTCATACCCGCCGTGCCGGCGCTGCCCAGAAACAGCGCATACAGCGACCACAGGAACGCCGACACGGTGCCCAGTGAAATGAGCGTATCCATGGTCGCGGTGCCGTGTCGCAGGTTGGCCCAGGCGGCCCGGTGGAATGGCCATGCTGCCCACACGACGACGGGGGCAGCCAGCGTGAGCGACGCCCACTGCCAGTACGTGAACTGCAGCGCCGGGATCATCGCCATCGCGACGACCGGCACCGTCAGGACGGCCGAGGCCCTCAGGCGGTGCCGCAGCGAGGCCAGTTCGGGGTCGGCGGTGTCCGCGGCGTGCGGGGTGTCACCGGATGCGTCGGAGGGCATCGGCGTGCGCGGTGTCGGGAGCGCGGCGGTGTAGCCCGTCTTCTCCACCTCGGCGATCAGCAGCGCCGGATCGTATCCGTCAGGCACCGTGACGGTGGCCTTTTCCGTCGCGTAATTGACTGTCGCGGCCACGCCGTCGAGCTTGTTGAGCTTGCGCTCGATGCGGTTGGCGCAGGAGGCGCAGGTCATTCCCCCGATGCGGAGTTCCACACTCGGGCCAGACACCGGTGTCGATGTCGTCATGAAGCCACTGCCTTTCAGTTTCTGCTTCGGACGGGATAGCTCAGTGCCCGCCGGCATGGCCGGCGTCACGCGATGGCTCTGGCGCGGGCTCGTTGGTGCCACCGGGTGCGGCGTCGACGACGAAGCTGGCGGTGTGCACGGTGTCCTGGACTTTGAAGTCGAGGTAGAGCAGGTAGCGCCCGGCGGTGGGTGCGGTCGCCGCGAACGACACCGCAGGCCCACCGGTGCCGCCCGGCACCGGCTCGGCCCCCTCAGGGTGCACATGTAGATACGCCAGGTCTCCCTCACGCAAGGCGACGAGATGGCCGTAAGCCCCCAGGTAGGGCTGCAAGGTCATCACCGGCCGGCCGTCGCGCGTGACTGTCGCGGTGAGTTGGTGGGAGACGCCCGCGGTGAGGGCACCGTCCAGTTTCACGGTGTATCCGGCGATTTCATCCACGGTGCGTGCGGCACTCGCCACCGCCGGGACGAACGCGCCGGCCACCTGCACGGTTCGGGTGAGGGTGAGTTTGGCGCTGCCCGCCCCTGCGGGTTGGAAGTCGGCGAACACGCGGTAGGTGCCGGCGGCATTCCACGTCCACGACGTTGACCACGTGCCGGTGGCCGCGTCCAGCCTTGGGTGTACATGGGCGAAGTGCTGGCCGTCGGAACGGACCACGATGAGGTGCAGTTGCTTGTCGTGCACGGTCGCGTAGTCCAGCAGCGGCGTGCCGCCCGGGTCGACGATGGTGAAGCTCAACGTTCCCCGATCGTTGGGTGCGCTGGGGGACCGCACCGGGCTCAGGACGTATCCGTCTTCGGCCAACGACAACCCCGGCGGGTCGGCGAAGGGAACGACTGGCGACGCCTGCTCGGTCGGCGGCGCGCTGTGATCCGCTGCAGCATCGGAAGTTTGGGTCTGGGGAGATGTCGCCGCGGTATCAGGGACGACCGCTGCGGCGGTGACGTATGCAGCCGTGAACGCCCCTGCCAGTCCGGCACCAAACGCTGTCAATCGTCCCGCGGCGTTCATGCGACACGCACCGCCGAGTAGCCGGCCTCGTCGACGGCGTTGAGGATCTGCGCGTCGTCGACGGGACGGCTCGACGTCACGATCAGGGTGCCGGTTTTGGCGCTAACTTCGACGTCTTCAACTCCGGCGACCTCGCTGACCTCTTCGCGCACCGAGAGCTCGCAATGTCCGCAAGTCATCCCTGTGACGGCGTACGTGCTCGTGCTCATCACCGATCTCCTATCCTCGACGGGTGTAGATACCCCTACCGGGTATGCGTAAGAGAGCATATACCCCTTGGGGGTATGCTTCAAGGGTTACTTTCCGGGGTCGTTGGTGTGGTGTCGACGCGCGTAGCGCTATCCCGGAACGACGGGAGGGATCAGTTGGTGGTGCGCGCGTTACACGTCGGAGATGATGGCTGGCCCCTCATGGGGGAGGTCGTCGGGCGCGGCGAACTGATCATCATGCTTCATGGTGGGGGTCCGGATCACTACAGCATGCGACCGCTTGCTGACCGGCTCGCTGGCCGGTATCGCGTTGCGTTGCCTGACATTCGAGGGTACGGAGCATCGCGTTGTCCCGACCCGACGTTGCACCGATGGGATCAGTACGTCAGCGACGTCATTGCGATCATTCACGCGCTCGATGACACCTGCGCCCACCTTGTCGGCGCCGGACTGGGCGGCACCATCGTTTTGCGGACGTGCCTCCAGCACCCCCGTATCGCCCGGTCGGCGGTGGTCATCAGCGCTGAAGCGATAGAGGACGATGCGGACAAAGCCGCAGACACCGATCTGATGGATCGTTTCGCCGAGCGTGCCCGTTCCCGCGGTCTGCAGGCCGCCTGGGAATTGTTCATTCCTGATCTTCAGCCGCTGATCGCCAACCTGGTCGCTGAGGCTATTCCGCGCGCTGACGCCCACAGTGCGGCGGCCGCGGCGTCAATCGGTCATGACCGCGCCTTTGCAACGGTCGAGGACCTCCGGCGCATCGACACTGCGACGCTCGTCATCGCCGGCGACGACATCCGTCACCCCGAGTGCTTGGCACACAGCCTCGCCGATGTCCTTCCACGAGGGGTCCTCGCCGAAGTTTCGATGTCCCGCCAATTCGTCGACGCTGAGGACATGGCACACGCTTTCGGCCCGGCGATCGAGAACTTCCTTCGTAGAACATCGGACCGGGACACTCGGGTCCATGAAGACGGGCACTAAGGACTGGGGCAGCAGTGAGGGGCCTGACGCTCCGGCGGCAAGCCGCTCGGGGGCAGCCTGTCGCGGTGCTGTCAGCCGCAGCAGGACTTTCCCTCGCTGGCCTTGCCTGAGCGGCGCCCACTAGTGACACGACCCACCGCGCACAAAGCGATGCATTTGGCGATCGACCGTGCGGTCTGGCTTTGGACGAGCTGCCGAAATCTTTCTTGTACGGTCACCAGCGATACGCCTTCCAGTCGTCGGGCTACCCGCCCCGGGTGATACAACGAAGGTACCCCTGAGGGGTATACGGTACAAGGGCGCCCGAGCTAGGCGCGGCGGTGGGTGACTGGCCAATGGCGCATATCCTGCATTACCCGTGGCGGCGGATGGCTGGCCACGCCTGATTCGATGTTCCCCGTTGCTGGCGCCGCGGTAAGTTGATTAGTGGAAGGCCGTAGCATCGATTCGTGGCGATGATGCGGGATGGCGGTGGTATCACCGGTGAACCGCACTGGGGCGGGACGGCACTGCTGCGACCTGGGGTGTTGGCGTTCACCGGATCGATTGGCACCACCGACCTACACGCCCACCATGCCGTCCAGATTGTCACCGCAACAACACCTTTCACGATGCGTGACGAGCACGGCAACCAGCATCGCGGCACCAAGGTGGTCGTGCCCGCCGATGCGCCACACCGGGTCGAAGTCGGCGCGCCGGAGGGCACCGTGGTGTTCTTGGAACCGGAGTCTGCCCCAGGGCGCTCGGCGCACCTGCGCGCGCTTCGGTCCGGCTGGACTGTTGCTCCGGTGTTGACGTTCACCCGCCGACGTCCGTTGGCCGTCGTGGTCGACGAGCTGTTCGAACACCTCGCACCCGCCATGGCAGCTGATGAAGCAATGACGCGCCATCGCGCCGTCGACGAGGCGTTGCGGGTGCTCCCCGACCTTGTGGCCGCGGGCCCAGTGGGAGGTACCGAACTCGCGGCCCAGGTCGGTGTGTCTGCGAGCCGATTGACCCATCTGTTCACCGAACAGGTCGGCATTCCGCTGCGCCGCTACGTGCTGTGGTTACGGCTGCGGCTCGCCATCATTTGCGCGCACGCCGGCGATGACCTGACCGGCGCCGCACATAATGCGGGGTTTTCCGACAGCGCCCATCTGACCCGTACCACGCGGGAGATGTTCGGGCTGGCGCCCTCGGTGTTGAGCCGGCACGTGTCCTGGGACCTCGACACCGCCGTGTAGCCGGATCATTCAAGCTCTGCCACGCCAGTAGCCGCGACGATCAGGTGGTGAGCACGAAGTCCCCGCCATTGACGGCGGTCACCGCGGCACAGGCGGTGGCCCGATACGGCTACGTGCCGGTCATGCTGCTCGGCCTCAACGGCGCCGGTGTGGCGTTAACCGCCGCCGGCGCCCCGAAATACTGGCTGCTGGCCGTGATGGCCGTCGCGATTGCCACCGCGTTGCTGGTCGAACGTGTCATTCCGTATGACCCCGAATGGAATCATGATCAGGCAGACAGCAGGCGCGACCGCATCCACGTCGCAGTCAACGAGACGCTGATCCTGGCCAGCGTGGCTGCCATTCCACTACTGGCGGCGGTCGTCCCGGCCCCGCAGCTGTGGCCGCGCACCTGGGCATTGCCGCTGCAGGTCCTCGCCGCGATCATGATCGCCGACCTCGGCATCACCGTGGTCCATGTGGCCAGCCACAAGATCTGATCCACCCCGGCGTGTCTGGAGAGTTCTTCCGTTGGGAAGGATGGGCACGTGGGATCGAAGTCATCGAGGCGGTATCCAGACGAGCTGAAGGTGCGGGCGGTGCAGATGGTGGCCGATCTGCGCA
>NZ_JBTBFV010000086.1:0-15730 GCF_054786995.1 Mycobacterium sp. ZZG | reverse complement strand
CAGTCGTCACCATGACGACCACCGCGTCGCCGCGACGATTACCCCGTCACAATGCAGACCGACCCCCGAAATCACGTCTGCATCCACAGTGACGCCATCGTCTGCATCCTGAGCGACGGCCAACACCCTAAGTCGCCTCTTTCCGCTAGTGTCCTGAGTCATTAATTCGGCGGCAGTAGTTTCCGATGCTGGCTAGGATTTGGTCGGCGGTTTTGGTCCAGATGTAGGGCCGGGGGTTGTCGTTCCAGGTGTCGATCCAGGCTCGGATGTCGGCGTTGAGTTGACGCACTGAGGTGTGGGTGCCGCGGCGCAGTTTCTTGGTGGTCAGCTCGGCGAACCAGCGTTCGACGAGGTTGAGCCAGGACGAACTGGTCGGGGTGAAGTGCAGGACGAAGCGGGGATGGTTTGTCAGCCAACGCTTTACCGCGGGGGTCTTGTGGGTGGAGGCGTTGTCGAGCACGACGTGGCAGTCCAGGTCTGCGGGGACTTCGGCGTCGATCTTCTTCAAGAACGCCAGGAATTCCTGGGAGCGGTGCCGGTTGTGTAGCGAGCCGATGACCTTGCCGGTGGCCAGGTCCAGGGCGGCATACAGACTTGAGGTGCCGTGACGAACGTAGTCGTGGCTGGCGCGCGCCGGGGTGCCGGGCAGCATCGGGAAGACCGGTTGGGTGCGGTTGAGGGCCTGGATCTGGGTTTTCTCGTCGACACAGAGCACCACGGCACGCTCGGGCGGGTTCAGGTAGAGCCCGACGACGTCGCGGACCTTCTCGACGAACAACGGATCCTTGGATAACTTCCACGAATCCTGTTTATGTGGCGTCAATCCGAACGCCCGCCAGACCCGCGAGACCATCGACTGACTCAAGCCCAGGTGATCGGCCATCGAGCGCGTCGACCAATGTGTGGCATCCGGCGGGGCGGTCTCCAACGTGGCGGTGATCAGGTCCTTGATCTTCTCGTCGCCGACCACCCTCGGCCGGCCCGGACGCGGCTCGTCGAGCAGACCGTCGAGGCGGTCGACGACGAACCGATTACGCCACCGACGAACCGTCGTGATCGACAACTCCAGCCGCTCGGCTAACTCGGTGTTGGACCCACCATCGGCTGCCGCCAGCACAATTCGCGATCGCATCGCTAGACCCGCCGCGCTACTACGGCGGCGTACCCAGCCTTCCAACTCGGCCCGCTCATCAGCGGTCAACACAATCTCGGCAGCACGCGGTGTCGGCACAACCCAGTCTAACAACTAGATTGTAATTAATGACTCAGGACACTAGGTATGCTCGCAGCAATCAAACTTCTGAGTCGGGACAAGTCGAACATACCTCCTGCGCTGTCGTTTCCGGCCGAAAAGTGAGCAAGTGGTTAGGGGGCTGGGTCCAGGAGTTATTGCAACGCTTCTCTAGCTTCTGGAGGCTGTGTTGGCTGGCGGTCCGACAAACCGGCCCGCAATACCGGGCCCACCACTACCGCATCGAGATCGCAACGGCTGGGGTTCCCACCTGGCTGCTGACTGCAGTTTGCCGTCCTAATTCAACCGAGCCGACATGCGCGGCGAGACCCGTCTCTGTATTCCGCGGCGCTTCGCCGGACCATGATTCGCCCACATGCGTCGGCAGGCAGACATACATCGGCAGACCGAACACCTCCAGACTTGCCTTTGCAAGTCGGATGGCGATCCGTGGTGGCAAGCTGGCCGTCGCAGACCGAGCTAGGTCGCGATCACGAGTCCCCGTGAGGTGAGCCCTTCGTAATAGTCCAGTCGTTGTGCGACTGTGTTGCCCGGTCTGCGGGCAAGCAAGAATCAGCAACGACATGGCCTCGAACAAGCGCCGGCGGCACACCCCGGACCAGATCATCCGCAAGCTCGCCGAGGGCAACAAGCTCCTCTGGACCGGCCAGGAACTGGCGAGGTGTGCCGGCACCTGGAGATCGCCGAGTCGACGTGGCATCGCTGGATGGCTCAGTACGGCGGTATGAAGGCCGACGAGGCCAAACGGCTCAAGGAGCTCGAAGCCGAGAACGCCCGGCTGCGTTTCGTCAAGTGATTTGGCCCCACCGTCGTCATGAATTTTGGCCCCAGCTTGGGTCAGTCGGCGCGTTTGGCTCGGGTGGCGGTTTTGCTGGTGCGTAGTCGGTAGGACTTGGTGCCGGTTTCGAGGATGTGGGCGTTGAAGGTGACGCGGTCGACGATGGCAGCAACGAGGCGGGGGTCGGGGAAGACGGTGCCCCACTCGCTGAACGGCAGGTTGGTGGCAATCGCCACGGACGCGCGTTCTTCGCGTTCGGTGATGATCTGGAACAGCAGTTCTGCTCCGCGAGGGTCGATTTGGACGTATCCGAGTTCATCGAGACAGAGCAGATCCAGGCGTCCGTAGCGGGCAACGACCCGGGACAGGATGCGCTCGTCGGCGGCTTCGACGAGTTCGTTGACCAGTTGCGCGGTGGTGACGTATCGGACTCGACGGCCCTGCTCGCAGGCCGCCAGCCCCAGCCCGATGAGCAGATGCGATTTGCCGGTTCCGGAGTCCCCGAGCAGCACAACCGGCTCGCCGGCATCCATGTAATGCCCGGCGGCCAGCTGCCCCAGCAGCGCCGGGGTGATGCCGGGTACGGCGTCAATGTTGAACTCCGCCAACCGTTTCAGCCGCGGGAACTTGGCGTCGTTGATGCGCCGGGCGCGGCGCCGTTCAGTGCGGTCGTCGACTTCGGCGGCCAGCACCTCGGCGAGGTAGCGCAGATGGGTGTGGCGTTCCCGGTCGGCGATCTCGGCCAGGCGGGCGGCTTCGGTGCGCACCGTGGGCAGGTGCAGTTCGCGTGCCGCGGCGCCGATGGAGGCTTGCGCGGCGGCATCAGCGGTCGCCGGCTTGGTGGTGGCGGTGGTGGTCATGAGTCACTTCCGGTCAGCAGGTCGTCGTAGTCGGTCAGCGAGGGTGCGGGCCGGTCGTAGCGGGCCAGGGCACCGATCGCAGCGATCGGCGCCTGCGGGGTGGTGTCGCGGCGGGCTTCGATGATCACCGCCTCGGGATCCAGGCATCCGGAGGTGACCGCGCGGTCCATCGCGGTGATCAGCGCGGCCGTCGGCAGGCTGCGGTGCGCCAGCAGCACGGTGATCAGAGCGCGGGTGCCCTTGGCGTCGCCGCGGGCGGTGCGGGCGGCATCCCAGTACCGCTGATGGCTGGTGGTGAACACGCCGCGGGCCTTGGCCTGGGCCAGGGCGGTCGCCCCGGGCAGCGCCCCAGGTTTGGTGGCCAGGACCTCCAGGTAGTGGTCCAGGGCGAGGACTTCGACGTAGCGTCCGGCGGCACGTTCGTGGCGGGCCACCAACCGGGGACCGTCATAGATCTCGACGCTGCGGGCGGCCAGACGCACCGGTAGACGCCGCCCGGCGTAGCGGGCCGGCACGGAGTAGAAGCATTGCCGCACAGACACTCTGGCCCGATTATCAACCCGCGCGTGCAGCAGCCTCGCGCAGTCGAACCCCTCAGCCGGCAGCCCCATCAACGCAGCGGCCTCGGCGGCGAACGCCGCCCCGACAGTGATCGGGCGCCCGGTAATCACCCGGTCGTCGTCGAGGACGTCGGCAGCGGCGATCACCTCGTTGAGCTCGGCCAGGGAGGCGACCGTGGGGACCGGGACGAGGTGGCGTCGCCGGAACCGGCCGATCTCACCTTCCACACCGCCCTTCTCATGCGCTCCCTCGACGCCTGGGCGGCAGAAGAACGAGTCGAACCCGTAGTGACTGCGCAGCGCGGTGAACCGTTCAGACTCGGTACGGTCGCGACCTTTGAGGACCCGGATCACCGCCGGTTTGAGGTTGTCATACCGGATCCGGGCCGGCACCCCACCGAAGTACTCGAACGCCAGGACGTGGCCCTCCAGGAACGCCTCCTGGGCCTGGGTGGCGAACGCGACGTGAAATGCTTTGCCCGAGTGGGACAGTCGCATCACGAACATCCAGCACTTCACCACCAGACCGGCGATCGTGGCGTAGAACTCACCGAAATCGACCTCCGCCTCGGCACCGGCCTCATGGGCCTGCGGGACCGACACCTCCTGCTGGTCCAGGCCCAACTCGACCCGCCGACGCGCGACATACCGCGACACCGTCACCTCCGCACACGTAGCCCCATGCTCGGCGACCAGACGCTGCCAGATCCGCCGAGCGGTGTGGCGTTGCTTGCGCGGAGCCTGCTTGTCGGCGATCAGCCAGGCGTCGATCACCGACACCCACTCATCGATCGCCGGCCGGGGCCGCGCCGGATAGGCCTTGCGCGGCGGGGGCACCGCATCAGCGAGTGCCTGGCGCACCGTCCGCCGATGGGTGCCATGGCGATCTGCTAACTCACGGATCGACAAGCACCTCGCGCCGCCGGTCCTTCCTGATCTTCTCGAACAGCTCCACGCGTGACCGCATCCTGACCGACCTCCCTGACGACCGCCAGGGACGACGGTGCGACAGGAAAGATCTGAACGAGGGTGGGGCCAAAATTCGTGACGACACACCGCCCCACCCGGCCGGAAACGCTCACCCACCCACCGGGGCCAAAATTGGTGACGAACACCGACCAAAGTGGGGCCAAGTCAGGTGACCACACTCACCCGGCTCAAGAAGCTGGTTGCCAACCAGGCGCACGACATCGACATACTCAAGGAGATCTCGGGAAACTTCTGACCCGAACCGCAAGCGCAGCGCCGTCATCGCGCTGCATGAGCGGTTCGGGCTGTCTGGGCGCCGCGCCTGCACGGTCGTCGGGTTGCACCGCTCCACGATGCGGCTGGCGCCGGCGCCGGTCACCACCGAGAAGGCCGAGTTCCGGGCGTGGCTGGCCGGTTCTCCACTGAGCGGCCTCGCTGGGGATGGCGACGGGCGGCGAAGATGGTCCGCCGGGCGGGCTGGGAGGCCAACAGGCGCATCCGCCGGCTGTGGCGTGAGGAGGGCTTGCGGGTCCCGCAGCGCCGCCGCAAGAAGCGTCTGACCGGCATCGGTCTGGCCGTCGGCGCGATGTCACCGATCCGCCCGAACGTGATCTCCGGCGATGGACTTCCAGTTCGACACGACCGCCGATGGCCGCACCCTCACGATGCTCAACGTCATCGACGAGTTCACTCACGATCGAGGTCGACCGCGCCATCAACGCCGATGGCGTCGTCGAAGTGCTGGATCGCCTGGCCCTCACCCATGGGGCATCGAACTATGTACGCTTCGACAACGGTCCCGAGTTCGTGGCCCACACCGTGAGAGATTGGTGCCGATTCAACAGTGCCGGTTCACTTTTCCTCGATCCCGGCTCACCGTGACAGAACGCCTGGATCGAATCGTTCAACGGCCACCTGCGTGACGAACTGCTCAAATCCTGGCGCTTCGACTCGCTTTTGGAGGCCCAAGTGATCATCGAGGACTGGCGCTATGACGACAACGCCAACCGACCCCCTCCACCCACGGCGAACTCACCCCAGCCGAGTTCGCTCTACAGTGGACCACGACCCACCAACCCCAAGTCGTATAACGACTGGACCACCAAACGGGTCCCCTCACCCGTATCGAATCTCCTGATCCAGAGCAGCTGGTTAGTGAAACCCACTTAGCGACCGCGGCGAGGTTGATCGCGGAAGGGTTCAGCACCCTCGATGAGCTGAATCAGGCAAAGGACCAGTCACCCCGCACGACGAATCTCCCTAGTGGGAAACGTTGGAACTACTCTTCGATTCTTCTGCGTCGACCAACCGATCCTGCGATATCGGCTCCCCTGGTGTCCTCAGGCACGTCCCGGTCTGACGGCCGCGTGTTGGCGGCTGACGGGAGGGATGAAGCCGGCCGGACACTGCCACGAGGCGCATTATCAGGCCCGTAATAGGTGTAGTTGTAGCTATACGTCGAACCACGAGTCGGCATCATCGTAAAGACTGCTCCTAAGAGCGGCGCCCCCACGCTTTCCAAGCTCCCCACTGCGTGGGCAAGTTGATCCCGCTTAGTCTGTCCGAATCTGGCCATGATCAGGACCCCGTCCGCACCCGCTGCCATGATCGCGGCGTCGGTGACCGCGAGCAACGGAGTGGAATCCACGATCACATAGTCGAACTGGTTGCGTAGCTCGACTAGAAGCTTCCGTGCAGACTGGGATCCGAGCAACTCACTGGGATTCGGCGGAATCGTCCCAGAAGTAAGCACAGTCAGACCAGGAAAACGGGTCTTTTGTAGCGCATCTCCGAGAGACGCCCTGCCACTGAGCACAGTGCTAAAGCCAACCGTACCAACAAGATCCAGGTATTTAGCTAGTGTGGGGCGGCGCATGTCACCATCTACGAGTACCACGTTGTACTCGGCTTCGGCCAATGCCAGCGCAGTATTAATCGCCGTGGTTGACTTTCCCTCATGCGGCATCGAACTCGTAACAACAATCACGCGTGGGGGGTTGTCTACCGCGAGGAACTGCAAGTTAGTTCGGATCTTGCGAAAGGCCTCAGCAATCGCCGAATTGTCGTTGTCGAAGGAGATCGCTGCTTGTCTGCGCCGGTCCTTGTCCGTCGGCACGCTTCCGACGACGCCCGCGCCAGTGATCTCTTCCAGAGTTTCCCGCGTCTTTACAGTGTTGTCCAACATCTCACGAGCAACTGCAATCGCAATACCTAGAAGTATTCCAAGGCCAATACCCATCAAGATGTTTCGAGTTGTCTGCGGAACAACCGGACTCGATGGCAACGAAGCCCGTTGCTCGACCACTACTCGCACATCCGGTCGCGTGGCGCCCTCGGGAGTTTCCAACTCGCGAACCATCGCGACGAACTCATCGGATAGAGTGTTTGCTATATCACGTGCGCGAACTGGCGAGGCATCGAGCACGTTGACATCGAGCAAGACGGTATCGGCCTTGGCGCTCGCATCTACCTTCTCTCGCAACTCGCGTGCACTTAGATCGAGGCCCAACTTGTCTACAGTTCGCTGAGCCAGGGTCTCGCCCTTTAGCAACTCAGCGTACGAGCCCACGCGCTCCTGCGAGAATCGACTTCCTTGATATATCTCAGATACTGAAGAGCCCGCGCTCGTCGAAACAAAGAGTCGCGTGGAAGCTTGGTAAAGAGGCGTGGTCAGTAGGCTCAATGCGACGGAGCCAAGCACGACAACCGTCGTGGCGACAAAGATCGAGAGCCATCGGGTTCGCAGTAACCTGACGAAATCTTGAAGAGTCAAAACAACCCCTTAAATGCTGAACACGAGTGGTCCGCGCAACTTCCACCGGCGGCAGCGGCCATATAGTTAAATGCCGCGCTCAATATCTCGTTGCCGGGTGTGGCTACCTCGAACATATAGGAACCGACACGATGGGCGTTACACTGTCGACCAAAGGCTGAACCGGTACGGAAGGCATCCCGGCTGCCGAGGGTTCAGACAGGCGGAAGACTAGTTCGCCGGACTGCCCAGGGGGAATCAGCACCTGCACCTCGAAAACGGGATGTCCCCGCTCTGCACTCTGTGTGAACGGAATTCGCTCGCCGTTCGCCAACACGCTCACGACAGAGGCGTTTGCCGTGGCGAGCAATCGCACAGATGACACCATCGTACCTTTGGGCACTTCAAATGGCACATTCGCGATCAGACCCTCAGTGCCAGCAACGTAATCAGTAAGGGATGCGTCGGCCGGTGCCGTGTTCTTCATCCTAACCGTGACGGTGGACATTCTTGTTTGATCACTACACCCGTCGGCGACGTACTCGATGCTGCGCTCTAGGTAGTAGTCCATTTTATTGCCGCCAAGGTTATTGATGACGACGTTGGCGTAGGGCGCAGGATCGTCAGGCACGACGTGCCCCAGTGGGGTCTCCTCCAGCAGCGCCTGCTCGTTGGCCGAGGCGCTCCACACCGCTATTCGACGTTCGCTCACCGACTTGCCTAAGGCATCAAGCAACTTGCGCGGAGAATCAACAGGCCCGGTAACTTTTTGGACCACGAGATTGGCGATGTCTTGAAGGTAGTTCTTTCGTGCGACCTGGTCTGTGGGGAACCGTAGGTACGCGGTGGACTCAGTTAGTTCAACCACGTTGTCTTTAGTAATGACTTCACCATCGGCCATCCTCACGGATCCCACAGCGCTCAGAATGTAGCTGAGCGCGATCGGGTCGATCGCAACTACGCCATCAACGTTCATCCCGGTCTTCTGAGCCCACATCGACTTCCAGATCTGCGCGGCATTTGGGAAGTGCGGACTCAAGTTGCTGTTTCGGTAATCCGTATTCGGATTGGTGAACCCGTACTGCTGGTTAAATTCGGGGCCTAGGTCTACGGACGCGACCGCATCCGTGAGCTCGGTGTTCTTCCCCAGGTCGTCGACGGAGGGCTTGCCGTTCTCAAAGCGCAGAACTCCGAAACCGCCTAGGAGGCCGCCGGTTCCTCGCGCTTCAGCGTTGGTCTGGAAACCCATAAAGTACGTACGCGGACCGTCGGCGCCCATCATTGAGGGAACGAGACGAGCACCCAAAGCGGTGTTCTCCAGCAGGCCCGCGAGATCGGATGTTTGCTCCTGCAACTGAGAACGGGCATCGCGAAGCAGCGACAGATAGCCCGGATCTGAGATGCCGGCCGCCTCGGAGTCGAGCCGCGCGGCGTCCTCTGAAAGCTTGGCCAACTGAGGTTCTTCGGCGCGCAACGATTGCACATCGACTCGGCCGTCGACATACAACTTGTCGGGGGAGATCGAGACGCCGACATCGGTCGACGGTTTCAACACATCAGCGGCCAGGCCGAGTACCACGTCCGAAATCTGTTTGCCTGTTTCGAAAGGGCTGCCAAGCCACGGAATGACCGAGGCGATGTTCCACGGCACCGAGTGCGTCGCGTCGCGCGCGTCCTGCGCATGACCCTGCGCCTCGTCAGCGAACCGGGACGCCTCGCCCGTATCGCCTTGCAACAGGGCATCTTTCGCCTGTTGTGCACTCGAACGTGCCTGTTCCAGGCTGTCTTTGGCGTCGAACGCGCGCACGCCCAGCCACACACCGAAAGCGATGACGACGACGAGCAGTAGCAGTGCGGTCCATACCGCGCCGTGTCGATCCTGCAGCCAGTGTGGCCGCCGCTCGGTTTCGTCTGTTGACAGGTCGTCGTCGCCGTCCGGCCCATCGCCGAACGGACGTCGGGAGAACTTATTCACTCAGAAGGATTCCCGTGGTCGGTGGACTCTCGTCACTTGGCCTGAACACGCAGATGGGACTGCCACAAAGGGCAGTCCCATCTGACTAACCGCATGTACGAGGATCAGCAGCCCCGGCTGACCGAACCCTTGACCGAGAAGTAGGGCCCGATGGACACGGTGAGGCCGAAGATGCAGGCATCGAAGTTGAGCTGACCGAGCCAGCCGAACCACCGCTTGACGAAGCCCGGGATCAACGCCGCGGTGTTGAACTCGAGGATCGTGGTTTTCGGCGGGGCGTCCGGCCGCGCAGGACCGAACCAGACCCAACCACCCTGCTGGGCAATCGAAGCGGCACCCAGCGCAGGCGCGGCCGCGATGTTGGCCAGCTCCGTCATCGCCGGCGCCGTGGGCGCGGGCAGCGCAATGTCCGCGTTCGCGGCGACAGCCGGCGTCAGAGCAGCTGCCGCGGCAACCGCCGTGGCCGCCGTGGCCACCTGGAACTTGGTGCTTACGTTAGACAATTTCGCGGCCACAGTAGCCATGTCCCCCTCATTTCACTCCGGTTGAGTTAGCTGAGAATATGTCAGACTCCGCAACCCCTGTCAACCGGAACGCGCTTTCTTTCAGGAACCTGTGTCGCGAGGCTGAAAACAGCCGATTACCAGGGCTTCTCGGCGCTTGGTTATCCCGCTCAGGCCCGGTGTCTTCGGCGGCTTTTCCGGCTCAAATTCGGGCTCCCCCGAGAGAGCCGTAGCATGTTTGCTGGCGATGCGCTTTTTTGGCTTTTTCTCAGGATCGGGCATTCGCGGGTGAAATTCCGACGGTGGCTAGAAGTGCACGATGGTCACTACCCGGCAGCGAGACACTGCGGAGGGAGTGCACGTTTGCGTGCCGCGTCAGGACATGGTCAATCGTGATCAACGGCGGGATCGCGCCCTTCGAGGGGAAGGTGGGCGCGTAGCCCGCGCCTGACTGGACAACACCGTCCCGGTATCCGTTGGCGAGGAGGTCGCGGAACTGTCGCATGTCCGGCGTGCTGTTGAAATCACCTGATGCGATTACCGCTCCGGACTCGACTGCGTCGGCCAGACCCTTGAGCCGCGATTTGGTGGCGACGGTGCCGTTGCGCCAGCTGCTGAATGACGCCATCGGCGAAGTGACGTGGATGCTCGCCACGGCGACGTCGGATCGCACACCTGGAATCTGCGCCCGTGCCGCGACAATGTTGGAGTTCCAGAATCTTGTGGGCGACAGCGGGATCAACGGGTGCCGACTCCAGATCCCGTTCCCGCTCGCGTTCGGAGCAGGAAACAGAAGGGAATAGGGAAACTCCTCATTGATGCCGGCGTGGTGGAATCTGCCCACCGCTTCAGGCGTCAACTCCGTCACCGTGACGACATCCGCACTACTGCGGGCCAATTCGACGAACGCGCTTGGGTCCGCCCGTCCGTAGCGCAGATTCGATGACAACACCCGCACCTGGACGTCCCCGCCGGCCGAGGCTGCGCTGACACTGGAGCTTCCGCCGTAGTACCAACGCACTTGAATTCCGAGCGATGCCGTAAGGGCGATCACCGCCAACACCGACAGAATCACTCGGCGAGACAACACCGCCCACACAAGCCCGATCATGGCCACCACCACGCTGTAGGGCGCCGCCACCGCGATCACCAGCATCACGGTGTTGGTCAGCGTTAGCGCGCGCATCACCAGCGTCAGGATCGAGAATCCGAGGGCGATAAGGATCGCCACCACCGTCGCGCGTCGTCGCCATGTCGACGTGCGGTGCTGTGCGGAAAGAATGAGGTGAGTCCTCCCCTGTGCCGCCCCCGCGGTTGTCCGCAGGCTACCAATCAGCGGAGGACCTCGCCGGGCACGAGAGGTCAGGCCCTGGGTCGCCAGCCACTTTTCTAAGGGACTAGTAAGGGCCGCCCGCGACACCGCCGATCCGCGCCATTAGCATCGGGAGCTATGACCAGCGTGACTGAGCCGTCTGCCTCCCACGAGATTGACATCCACACCACCGCCGGGAAGCTGGCTGACCTGCGCAAACGCGCTGAGGAGGCCCTGCACCCGGTCGGCGAGGCCGCCGTGGAGAAGGTGCACGCCAAAGGCAAGCTGACCGCCCGCGAGCGGATCCTGGCGCTGCTCGACGAGGGTTCGTTCGTCGAGCTCGACGCGCTGGCCAAGCACCGCAGCAAGAACTTCGGCCTGGAGAAGAACCGTCCCACCGGGGACGGTGTGGTGACCGGCTACGGCACCATCGACGGCCGCGACGTGTGCGTGTTCAGCCAGGACGCCACCGTGTTCGGCGGCAGCCTCGGCGAGGTCTACGGCGAGAAGATCGTCAAGGTCCAGGAGCTGGCCATCAAGACCGGCCGCCCGCTGATCGGCATCAACGACGGCGCCGGCGCCCGCATCCAGGAGGGCGTGGTCTCCCTGGGCCTCTACAGCCGCATCTTCCACAACAACATCAAGGCCTCCGGGGTCATCCCGCAGATCTCGCTGATCATGGGCGCCGCGGCCGGCGGGCACGTCTACTCCCCCGCCCTGACCGACTTCGTCATCATGGTCGACCAGACCAGCCAGATGTTCATCACCGGCCCCGACGTCATCAAGACCGTCACCGGCGAAGACGTCACCATGGAAGAGCTCGGCGGCGCCCACACCCACATGTCCAAGTCGGGCACCGTGCACTACGTCGCCTCCGGCGAGCAGGACGCCTTGGACTACGTCCGCGACCTGCTGTCCTACCTGCCGCCAAACAACTACGCCGAGCCGCCGCGCTACCCGGCCCCGCACGCTGATGCCCCGATCGAGGAGAGCCTCACCGACGAGGACCTCGAGCTCGACACGCTGATCCCGGACTCGCCGAACCAGCCCTACGACATGCACGAGGTCATCACCCGCATCCTCGACGACGACGAGTTCCTCGAGGTGCAGGCCGGCTACGCGGGCAACATCGTGGTCGGCTTCGGCCGCGTCGACGGCCGCCCTGTCGGCATTGTGGCCAACCAGCCCACCCAGTTCGCCGGCTGCCTGGACATCAACGCCTCGGAGAAGGCCGCCCGCTTCATCCGCACGTGCGACTGCTTCAACATCCCGATCGTGCTGCTGGTCGACGTTCCCGGGTTCCTGCCGGGCACCGACCAGGAGTACAACGGCATCATCCGCCGCGGCGCCAAGCTGCTCTACGCCTACGGTGAGGCCACCGTCGCCAAGGTCACCGTGATCACCCGCAAGTCCTATGGCGGCGCGTACTGCGTGATGGGCTCCAAGGACATGGGCGCCGACGTGGTGGTCGCCTGGCCGACCGCCCAGATCGCGGTGATGGGTGCCTCCGGCGCGGTCGGTTTCGTCTACCGGCAGAAGCTCAAGGAAGCCGCCGCCAACGGCGAGGACGTTGACGCGCTGCGCCTGCAGCTGCAGCAGGAGTACGAGGACACCCTGGTCAACCCGTACATCGCCGCCGAGCGCGGCTACGTCGACGCGGTGATCCCGCCGTCGCACACCCGCGGCTACGTCGCCACCGCGCTGAAGCTGTTGGAGCGCAAGGTCGTTCAGACCCCGCCGAAGAAGCACGGCAACATCCCGCTGTAATCCGGCCTGAACGCCTTCCCAGACAAGGACTTTGCGCATGAACCACGACTCCGACATCGTCGAGGTCTCCGACCCGCGCGAGATGACCATCGACGACCCGCCCCCGCCCGACCCGCACTTCCAGGTGCTCAAAGGCGAGCCGACGCTCGAAGAGCTCGCCGCGCTGGTGACCGTGCTGGCCGGCGCCGGTGGCGGCGCACCCGCCGATCCCGGCCCCCAGGAACTCAACCCGTGGGGCCACCCGGTGGACAAGCTGCGCTACGACGTCACCAGCTGGCAGCGCGTCACGCTGCTGGAGCGCATGCACATGCGGCGATGAGCGAACTACGGCCCTGCCTAGAAACTTTCGTTTTTCGCAGCATGTCAAAATGACTTTGCGCTGTGCAGGTTTGATCGCCATTGAGAGCAGTTTTGAGCGGAGGGAAGGAACCTCATCGCTGTCTTGCGCACTCGCCCCTGGGCCCGACCTCGCTACGCGCGCCCACCTCGCTGCGCCGCGGTAACTGCGCTACGCTGACTCAGACAAATCTGTGGCCGAAGGTGGGGAGTCGGTGACGCAGCGCAGCGTCGTCGGGCGTGCCGTATCGCAAACGTCAATTATGGGGGCCGCTGAACGTGTCCACGCAATCAGCTGAGTGGATCAAGACAGCGCGTGTGCTCCGCCGAAGTGGTTTTGGAGCGCGTGGGTCAGATATTGACTCAGCGCTCAATTTTGGCGACACGCCATCGTACGTTCGCGAACTATTGAGTGCGGACTTTCCGAACGATCCAGGCGTTGTCGCCACTCCGATGCCGGATCTCGATGTTCCGGACCGCCCAGAGGGATCGGATGCAGCTGATCGTCGTCGATACTCCCAAAAGGTCTCAGATCTCCAGTCCGACCTGACGCACTGGTGGCTACGTCGAATGGTGGCTGCCAAGAACCCAACGCGTGAGAAGCTGACATTCCTGTGGCACAACCATTTTGCGACTTCTATGAAGAAGGTTGGCTTCGCCCGAAGCATGGCCAATCAGAACCAGAAGCTTCGCCAACTGTGTCTCGGCGATTTCAGCGAACTTGCGTACGCCATGCTCACTGACGCCGCAATGGTCAAGTGGCTCGATGGACAGCAGAACAAGGCCGGCTCTCCCAACGAGAATTTGTCGCGCGAATTCCTTGAGTTGTTCGCCCTCGGCCACGGCAACGGCTACTCGGAACGGGATGTCCGAGAAGGCGCGCGCGTCCTAACCGGTTGGACGATTCGCGATGGTGTTGACGCCGTGTTGGTGGAGAAGCGTCACGACGATTCGGCCAAAACGATTCTTGGCACCACCGGGAAGATCGGCTTGCAGGAATTCTGCGACATCGTGGTGAGTGAACCGGATTCCGCGCGATATATAGCCGGCAGATTATGGCAACAGATCGCCTCCGATGAGCCGCCACCCTCTGCAGCGCTGCAACGCCTAGTGATGGCGTACGGGCCACATCGCGACCTTCGCGGGCTGACGACCGCGATACTGACGGACCCGCTCTTCTTGGAAAACTCCGCCACCGTCGTCGTGAGTCCGGTGGAATGGCTTGTCGGCCTATTGAGAGCAGTGCAGGCTCCATTGGATGGCACTGACAAGGTCGCAAGAGTTACCCAGATGTTGAAATCACTTGGACAGTTACCGTTTTACCCGCCCGACGTGGGCGGCTGGCCGCATGGCCAAGCATGGCTGTCTTCGTCGGCGGTGAATATCCGCTGGCGGGCAGCAAACGAAATTGTCACATACGGTGATGTGAGCGTCGTGGCTGAGGCGGCTATGGATGATCGTCTCGACGCTGCCGGATACCTCATCGGTGTCGGCGCTTGGTCTGAGCGCAGTGCGAAAGCTCTGAAGCCGTTACGCAAGAACCCTACTGCACTCGTAGCAGCAGCCGTGATCACGCCGGAATACCTGACTTCCTAGAGGAATAGAAATGCCGGAATTGACTCGACGCGGATTCCTCGGCGCTTGCATCGGCGCGAGCGCTGCGGGCGCCGTGGCTTCCTTGTCCGCTGCGACATGGACCGACATTTTGCTCGCTGCAGAGGATCGACCCCTTGAAGATGGCGCCGGGATCTTCGTCCTCATCACGCTGTACGGCGGGAACGACGGTATCAACACGGTAATTCCCATCACTGACAACGCTTATCAGGATGCCCGCCCAGAACTCGCTTACCCATCCGACAAGGTAATCAAGCTCGACGACGAGTACGGCCTGAACCCTGGGATGCGTGGAATGGCCGACATGTTCAAGGACGGCTCTCTAGCCATCGTCCGAGGCGTGGGTTATCCCAACCCAGACCGCAGTCATTTCCGATCGATGGATATCTGGCAGTCGGCCTCGCTGGACAACTCGACAAGCACCGGATGGATTGGCCGATGGCTCGATGCCACCGGCGGAGATCCTATTCGCGCGCTCCATGTTGGCTCCGTTGTTCCCCCTTTGGCAGTTGGAGACAAGGCCGTGGGTGCGCTGCTTTCGCGGGAGGCCAGGCCTTCCGATAACGCGACTGAGCTCATCACCGCTCTTGGACAACCGCATTCAGCGGACACCCCGGCAATGCGTATGGTCCGCAACTCATACCGATCTGCCGCGCACGTCAACACGGGCCTCGAGCCCATGTTCGTCGAGGACGGGCCCTTGCTGGCGGACCGAGAGGCAGACAGCAACGGCCTCGCAGCTCAGCTTGACACCGTCGCCGCATGCATCGCCGCCGAAGTCCCCACGCAGGTGTACAGCGTCGGGATGGGCGGGTTTGACACCCACGCGGACGAGCGCGAAACCCAGCAGAAGCTCCTCCAAGAGCTGGACAAAGCCATGACACGCTTCATGCATCAAATTACAAAAGATAAGCGCGGCAAGAATGTCATCGTTATGGCGTATTCCGAATTCGGCCGGCGTGTGGCGGCCAACGCTTCCGATGGCACCGACCACGGAACCGCGGGGCCGGTGTTCATCGCGGGCGATCGGGTACGCGGTGGCTTCTACGGCG